>CADBNA010000237.1 GCA_902795835.1 uncultured Lachnospiraceae bacterium
ACCATTGTAGAAGAAGTATACCCGGCGCTTGCGGAATGTGACGCGCTGGTTATGCTGTGTCCGAATTACAACGACGCCATAGGCGCCAACCTGACTGCGACCATCAACCGTCTCACCGCCCTGTTCCGCAAGATGCCGTTTGACAGAAAATATCTGTTCGCTCTGATCGTTTCAGGCTACAGCGGCGGCGATATTGTCGGCCGTCAGCTGATCGGGGCCATGAACATGAACAAATCGTTTATTCTGCCGCCCCGTTTTGCCCTGATGGAAATGGCCAATGCCGCAGGGAGCATTGAGCAGGTACCCGGAGTAAATGACCGGGCTGCCGCGTTCGCGGAGCATATCGGGAGTTATATCTGCTGAGAAGTCAATAGGGGACGGTTCTGTTTGGCCCCGGAAAGACTGCTTAACATCGAAAAAACAGAAGCTAATCAAGCAGTTTCTATTTAATTGCTTAGCGGATGTTTATTATTATGATGAGACAGGCGCCGGTACGGAGACAGAAACCATTTGAATGGTCTCCGCTGTACCGGTCCGGGCTATTTTCATCTAAAACCCCCCCAGATTAATATGCCCGGCGACACCTGGGCTTCGGAAGGCCTTTTCTGGGTTTTTTGCACACTTTTCTCCTTTTTGTGCCCAACTCTCTGTTCGGATAGCTAGATCTGGGCTCCTGAAAGCCTTTTCTGGGTTTTTTGCACACTTTTCTCCTTCTTGTGCCCAACGCCCTGCTCGATTAGCCGCATCTGTACTTCAGCCCGCCTTTCCAATGCTATTCGCAAGATTCTATTCCCTGAGCTCCGTCATCTGCGGATTCAGACGGAAACAAGAGTGCCAACTCATTATTTCTGTACCCGGGTAACCTGGGAGACCGGGGGTATTGTTACCCCTGCCGCTATACGTGCGTGCTGATAGTGCTATAACCATCCATTAAGAAACCAGAAAAAAATAATGCAAAGAGCCTCGTCTTTTTTGATCTTTTAACTTCTTTCCAAAAAAGTGTAGACAAATCGTAATAACGATGCTATACTCCATATTATCGAATTCATTATTCATATCTCTTTGAAGTTCCTTTCGCAAATCGGGCTTTCCTATATACCATACGGGGAACTTCACACTGTCCATATCGGGCATATACGCAAATCTGACAGAAAAACTGAATACGGAAAGAACACTTTTGATTCAGGCATTTTGAATGAGGAGGAATCATTATGGCCACAAAAGTCGAAAGAAGCGGTATTGAGGCGTGCATTGTGAAAGTCAATGCTGCCATAGAAACCCTTAACCAGGCTGCGTCTAATGTTAACACCGCTATGAATGAGCTGCCGGCATACTGGGAGGGCGCGGCCTATGAAAGGGCACGAGGTACATATGAAGAGGAATACCAGCCGCTTCTGACAGTTACGGTTCCGGAAGCGGTGAGCAGCTTTCGCGATTATATCCGGAACTGCATGGAAACAATCCTGGAAATTGACAGCGAGCTGGCCGGGGGCTGAACCGGCTGATGGGAGACATTCTTCGATGGGTTATGGAACAGAAAAGCTGCGAGATCCGGATCCAACAGCTGGACAGCGCCCTGTGCAGATGGGAGGCGGAAGAAGCCGCACTCCGGCAGTTCCGCGGGTCTGCAGAAGAGACGCAGGGAGAGCTGGCGGAGCGGAACAGCGTATCCCTGCAGGCGGCAGGGGATCTGGAAAATATGGCAGAAACCTGCCGGACAGCAGGCATCTGCGGAAGCAATGCAGGCGGAGAAACAGGACGCGTCGGCAGGGGGCTTGCAGAGATGGCACTCACAGAACTGCAGGAACGGATTGACAGGGAACTGCATTCTTATGAAGAAAAAATGGACAGTGCCAGAAAGGAGCTCCGCCACGCCAGGGCCAGAAGAGAGCAGCTGGAGCAGATGATCCGCGAAGACTCGGAGGGATAGAGCATGGGCGTAATTGTGGATGAAGCAGCGCTTTCAATCTATGCAAACCGGACAGAGCAGTATGCCGGGTTCATTGCAGCCTGCATAGACAGGTATGCAGCTGCGGTACTGGGTGTGCTTGGCCCGGGACAGGGACTGCATGACGACGTGCTTGAAGCCAGACTTACAGAGATGGCGGCGGAGGCAGAGAATATCAGGAATGCTATACCGGCCGCCGGCGAGATAATCTCTGCCTGTCTGCGCAATATGGCGGCTGAGACGGCAGAGGCGGATCAGTTTATCTGGGAGGACGGAGGATATGAAGAGGCTGCTGCTGCACTCCATTCCTGCTGAGAGGCGAGTGCTGAGAGGTGAGGTGCTGAACGGCGTGGTGCTGAACGGTGCGGTACTGAACCGCACGGAACTGAACAGCATGGTTTCAGAAAAAGGGGCGAACAGACCAGCCGGTAAATCACGGAATCTAAACGAGTAAAAGCGGCAGAGGAAGGTTATGACGGGAGCCTGGCATGAGCGATATAGCGGAAGTGCTGCCTGAGAAGCTTGCGGCAGCAGAAATGGAACTGGAGGCGATTGCGCTGATGCTCACAAGTCTGGAGGCTCCTTCCTGGCAGGGAGATCCGGCGGGAGGGCAGACCATAGCCGAACTGGCAAATGTGACTCTGGCACTGAAGTCTGCGGCAGCGGGCGCCGCCGGCCTGTGCCTCCGGACAAGGCAGAGGATGACGGCTGCCAGAGAACTGCTTACGGCGGCGGACCGGATGCTGGCTGCAGAGAGATAGAGCCAGTCGGATTCGGAAGAACCCTGACGGGCAGCTAAAGAAAAACGGGAGACAGATTTGTGAGGAGAAGAAAAACGTACTGTGCGGCAGGCTGCCTGCTTCTGGCAGCCGGGGCTGCTGCGGGCATGGGCGGGCAGAAATATCCGTATATGCAAGGGGACACGAATGCAGAACATATTCATGCAGCAGGCAGCAGGAAATATCCGTATTCACCCGGGGACGCCGTATCTGGCATGGAGGAGACTGGTGATCTGAGCCTGTATGGATGCGCGGCCGCAGCAGAAAGAAATCATGAGGAAGCGGGAACGGCAGATATTCTCACGGAGCGCCAGAAACGCATTCTGCGGGAGAGACATCTGCCGGAGAATTATGAGGAACTGACAGCACTTCAGAAAGAATCCATCCGGACCATTGAGGAACTGCTCCGGTATCTGGAGGAAAAATATAAACGGTCCTTTGTTTTTGCGGAATATCATCCGCCTTCCGTGCTGGAGCCGGACACAGTGTCGATGCTGTTTCGGGAAGAAGGAAATTCACGCAGCCGGGCAGCTGTTATCCGCAGGACATCCACTGGAAAAGAAGTAAGATTGTCAGATGATTTTCCGGCTGTTGCTGCCGAATCTGTATTGGAAGAGGCATTAAAAAGCTATGTCTTCGACCGCCTTCATATCCGGTGCAAGGTCTTTGGATTCATCAGCAGGGCAGAGCTGGAACAGCCGCCTGATACCTTGAGGCAGCTGAAGGGAGTGATCACGGCGGACACCTGTATATGGCTGTCAGATGAAGCCGTAACAAAGCAGAAGGCGGAAGAATTTGCTGAAAGCCTGGAAGAATGGCTGTTCGCCTGCGATATCGAGGGCCGCTGTCAGGTGATGCTTCTGGAGAAAGAGGACTGGAACCGGGTAAACAGCCGGGATTACGCGCGGTTTTTTGCGGAAGATGTCTGTCTGTTCAGAAAAATAATCCGCATTACATAGGGAGAGGTGCGGTTGCGATATGAAAGCGGTAATGGAGCTGACAGATGAAGAACTGTGCATGCTGGAGCAGATCTGTTATCTGGATGACTCGGTGGCAGAGGCGGCAGGTGCCGTGTCCTATGCAGGCATAAGCGACAGAGACGCCGGCCTGTCATTGGAAGATATTCTGGCGGGATTTGACGAAGAGGCTCTGTCAGAACTCCGGACGCTTGGAGATACAGAGGTCGGACGCTCCTGCATCAGCGGGAAGGAATGGGCAGGAATCCTGCAATACGTGAAGGGAAGCCGGCTGAAGGATCTGGTCGTCAGAGATACTCTTCCCGGGGAAAACGGTATCTCTCTGGCGGTTACATATGTACAGCCGGGACGGACAGACCGGGCAATTGTGGCATTTAAAGGAACAACGGGTCCGGGAGAATGGGCTGATAATATCGGGGGCATGAATGCGGCCGACACACCGGCGCAGCAGGAAGCAATCCTGTATATCGAAGAACAGCCCTATGAGCATCTGACCGTAACCGGGCATTCCAAGGGAGCCAACAAAGCGATGTATGCGGCTGTGCTGTCACCCCGGACAGACCGCTGTGTGGCCTTTGACGGGCAGGGATTTTCAGACAGGTTTATCGACAAATACGGAGCAGAGATTCAGGAGAGAGCCGGCCGTATCCGCAGCTATTCCCTGGAAACGGATTTTGTCCATATTCTGCTGTTTCCGGTTCCGGGCGGCCGTCAGATTTTCTGCAAAGGTTTCGGAGTAGAAAACGCAAAACAGAATCACAGCCCGAATTCGTTTTTTCAGACAGACGGGGAAGGAAATCCGGTGACAGATGCGGAAGGCCTGCCTGTTATCGTCACCTCCGCAGGAGGACGGGCTGTGCGGGAGAATCCGTCTGTAACGGTGCTGCACCGGTTTTCCTCTTTTTTGATGAATAATGCATCCGAAGAGGACAGAAAAGAAATTGTCGGATATCTGGAGACGGTCGTTCCGATTGCCATGTCCGGGGAAGACGCCGGGGAAAAAAAGAACAGCATTCTGCGCATTACCGGGGAAAACACGGATGCCGTCGCCGCCATACTGGCCTGGCTGGCTCTTTTTATGCAGCAGTATGATTACGGCCCGGAGACGGCAGAGCAGATCATGGACGCGCTGGGTCTGGGAACCCTGGACGGGATACTGGGATTCAGCCTCTCAGCAGTGCTTACAGTCGCGCCGGACAGGCTGACCAACGGACGGCAGGACCGGGATATACAGGGTTTGCTGACCATTGCGGACAGGGCTGTTACCAGACTGACAGGGCATTCTGTACAGCTGGCAGAGATATGGAAAGCCGCCGACAGGAAAGCAGCGGAGATCAGCGGCAGCCGGGGGGACGGTGACAGAGCGGCCGGAAGTTACAGGATTCGTGATTTTTCAGATGAAGCATGGGAGAGGCTGGATGGCGGCCTGCAGAAAACGGGAGACCCGGAAGGCCTTTCCGTATCCGGATGGGCCGGTTACGCGGGAGACCCCTGGTTCGAAAAGATCCGGGCCGGGGAAGTGATGCACGGTCTGGATGTGTATGCGCGGGCGGCAGGGGATACGGCAGGACTGAGCCGCCGCCAGGCACAGAGAATATTTGAACAGGTAAATGAAATAGACACAAAGTACGCAGCGCTTCTGCAGGCAGGAACAGGGGAACTGCAGAAAATAAGTGCGATTCTGGGAGGAATCGGGAACCGCTGAGTTTCCAGGGGGATTTTGACGTGAGGGACCTGAATTATCTGAAAAACCGCCCCATTGCCGTGCTTGGCAGCGGCGCAGTCGGGAAAACGCTGGCGGCAGACTGCAAGCTCGGAGGAGCTGAAGTGCGCCTCTGGGGCAGTGAGGAATATGCGGATGTATCTATCAATATGCTTAACAGGACGGGGATCCTGCTCGATGGCATCCAGCGGAACAGAGATTGTTTTGAGCGCTCGGGAAGAGCTTTCCCGGATCTGGTGTCCACAGATATGTCCGCCGTTCTCAGAGGGGCAGGTCTCGTCTGCGTGGCCACAACTGCCTGGCGTCATGAAAACCTTTTCCGGCAGATGATCCCGCATTTGGAAGACGGCCAGGTCATTATGATTTTTACAGACAACTGGGGAAGTCTGCTTTTGCGCAGAATGATGAGGGAAGCCGGCTGTATGAAGCAGGTGATTACAGGCGGCTGGTCGTCAGCGCCTTTCGGTACACGGATCGAGACGGCAGGAGGCTACCGTTTTCCGCACGTGGGTGTAAAGTACCGGGCCGTTACCCTGCGGGGGGCTGCCCTTCCCGCCTGTGATACAGAGGCATTTCTGGAGGCATCCCGGTATCTGCCGGCAATGGATGCGGTTACCGCAGGCGACGGGCCGGTACCGGGAGATACGGTGCTGGATATAGATTTTGCCAATGTAAACCCGGTCATTCACGTGCCGGCATCCGTTCTGGGCGTTTCCGCAATGGAAAACTGGGGAATTATTTCCGGCCGGTATGATAAAACGGAGTATTCCATGTATTCCCATGGACTGTGTCCTTCCATCTGTGAGGTACAGGTTCAGTTTTATAAAGAGGAGTCCGCTCTGGCAAAGGCCGTTGGTGTGGGCATGCCGGAATACCGCCGGGAGATGTTCTTTTCCCGCAGAAGTGTTTTGACACAGGAGTACATGGGGCTCGATCCGGAAGGAAATGACAATGCCGTCTTTCCCCTTAACCGGCCTTCAGATGAAGGGAACACCGGTCCTGATACGATACATCACCGCTATTTTACCGAAGACATCCCGGTCAGCTGCAAACTGTACCATGACCTGGGAATTGTCTATGGAGTCCCCACACCGGTCATAGATGCCCTGATTACTCTCGGGGGAGCTTTTCACGGAAAAGACTACTTCAGAGAAAGCCGGTACACGCTGGATTATCTGGGGATAAGCGGGATGACGGCGAAAGAACTGAATGCCTATCTGAGGACCTTTCAGAGCAGTGAAAAGGGATGAAAAAGAAAGCAGACACATGTCCTGACAGCGGCAGGCTCCTTATTCTGGGAACACAGCGGGAACTGACAGGACTGGTAAAAAAGGCCAGGCAGCGCGGATTGTATGTCTGCGTCTGCGACGCATATGCGGACGGACCTGCCAGAGCTCATGCGGATATGGATTATGTGGCGGATGTCCGGGATATCGAGGCTGTTGCCGACATCTGCCGCCGTGAGAAAATTGATCATATTCTCACCAGCTTTTCCGACGTCATGTTTGAAAGTATGGTGCGGGCAGCAGAAAAAGCAGGACTTCCCTGCTATATGGTTCCGGCCATGCTGCCTGCATACAGGAACAAAGCAGTCATGAAGACGGTCTGCCGCCGGCTGGGCATTTCCGTTCCGGCTTTTTTGAAACTGCGGAAGGGATTTGCCGAAAAAGAGATCAGAAGAGCAGGCATTTCTTTTCCTGCCGTTCTGAAGCCGGCAGACAGCTACGGGTCGCGCGGAATACACATTGTCAGGACGCCGCAGGAAATCCGCGCCGCATTCCAGGATTCTGCCTGCTGTTCCGGTGACGGCAGCGTGCTGCTGGAGGAATGGTCGGACGGACAGGAGATCAATATCCACGGATTTGCTGCGGACGGCGAACTCACGGTTGTGGCAGCCGGAGACCGCAAGACGGTTTTCTGGCGAGAGGATTCGATACCCCTGCTCTATGGCATTGATTATCCTGCCAGAGAAGCCGGCAGGATTATTCCGAAAGCGCAGGAGCTGCTGTCTGGCTATATACGGGAGACCGGCCAGAAGTGGGGCCCGGTTGCCATGCAGTGCTTCTGGGACGGACAGAATCTCCGGGTCTGTGAAATCACCGGCCGCATGCTGGCGTTTGAGCACGAACTGATTGATATGACGACGGGCCTGGATACAGAGGAACTGCTGCTGGACCTGACATATGACCTGCGGGCATATTGTGAAAAACTCCGCAGATTCCGGACGAAGGCGCCCTGCAGCGGGCAGGAACTGCAGCACGGGGCGGTACCGTCCGCATTTAAAACCGCGGAGAAATCCGCTGCGGAACCGGACAGCAGCGTATATGCAGAAGGAATCTATATCCGGCAGATCAGGGGCGGCGTGATCAAAAACATGAACGCTGTGCGGGAGATTTCCTCCCTGCAGGGAGTTGCGGATAATCTCCTGTTTTACCGGGAGGGAGAGAAAGCAGGGATTCTTGGTCCGAAACAGTATTTTGCGAGAGTGTATGTACGGGGATCTTCAAGAAAAGAACTGAGGGAAAGAGAGAAAATCATTCTGCAGCATTGCCATGCGTGTAATGCAGACGGGGAGGAGATGCTGCTGCAGGTGGATACAGAGGGGAACTATATGGTCAGAAGAGGAGGAGTAACATGAAGGCCACAGTTTTGAAAAGAGTACTTGCAGGATCCATAGCGGCCGTTCTGCTGTACGGACAGACGGCACTGCCGGCAGGCGCGGAAAACGGAGGATGGGAAGAAAGCGCTGCCCGCAGCTATTCCGATGCAGAGAACAGCAGGATGGCAGCTTTCATTTCTGATGAAGAGGGAAGGCAGTTGACGGCGGAGCCCGGGGATTCGGGGCTGTCTGAGTCTGCGATCCCGCTGGAGGCCGTGCCTGTGTCCGGGCAGGGCGCTCTGACGGAGGGGGAAATGGACATGTCCGGCGAAGGAAGTGCGGATACCGGTCCGGATTATACATCAGGCAGCATTGATCTGAGTGTGTCTGACGGGGCTGCAGGAGAGAACCCGGAAATACATGCGGGGCCGGAACCGGAAGAGACAGATACTGTCCCGGCGGAGGACCAGGGAGCGGCTTTCGGATCCGGAGAAAGCCTGGAGGGACAGACCGCAGATGAAGGCTTTTCTGATACCGGAGAGGAAACCTGCGAAGAGAGCTTCACAGAAGAGTACCCGGAAGCCGTCACGGATGGCCGCGGAGAAAATAATGATAATAATAAAGAAGAAAATACAGAAGAAGCAGAGGAAACTACTGACGACAGTACAGAGGATGAAGACAGAGAGGAAAAAGAAAAACCGGCGTCTCCCTACGGGGATACAGAGATCTCCGCGGCTGCGGAAGGAAAGGATTTTTCAACCAGAAGGCTGATTCTGGCCGCAGAAGCTTCTGTGATTGTTGACCCGGTGAATATTCTTTCCGAATATGGGGGCGTATATCTGATGCAGTATGAGAGCGAGGAACAGGCCAGGCTGGCTTTTTCCTACTACAGCGGAAAGGCGTATTTCGTGGATGCGGACATACCGGTGCAGGCTGCGGAAGAAGAAGACGTAACGGCATCGCCGGGCGGAGAAGACCAAGACGCAGCGGCATCTCCTGACGAAGAACTGCCGGCGGCACCCGATGGCATGACAGAGACCGAGAACCCCCTGACGGAGCTGGAGAAGGAAATGCAGGATGTCAGCCCGGCAGCCGCCAGAACCATTGCCCTCATCGATACCGGCGCATCCGGAGACGTAAATGACTGTGTTTCCGTGCTGGGTGGTGAGACGGGAGATGACAACGGGCACGGCAGCCGGATGGTGCAGGCTATACGGGAACAGAATCCCGATGCAAATATTCTCTCTATCAAGGCTCTTGACGCGGGGGGAAACGGCAATATTTCCTCAATTTATGCGGCAATGCAGTATGCGATGGCAGCAGGTGCCGATATTATCAATTTGTCTGTGACGGCTTTCAGCACCGCGGAGAATGCCGCGCTGGCGGATGCGGTAAATGAGGCTGTCTCCCGCGGCATACTCGTCGTCGGTGCGGCCGGAAACGGCGGAACCGATGCCAGGTATTATACTCCCGGCAATATCAGCGCAGCGCTGATTGCCGGTGCCTGCGATGAAAGCGGCAGGCGGCTGTCTACTTCCAACTATGGAGATACGGTGGACTGCCATGTCGTGGCGGAGAGCACATCACAGGCGGCAGCCAGGCTGTCCGGCTATCTGTCCCTGTACGGAAGCATTCAGGATATCAATGAAAACGGACTCATTTTTTCTACAGATTATAACGGCACGGAGACACCGGAAGAAGAGAAAACAGAAGACATCTGGTATCGTATTGACGAAAATGGTGACTTTTCCGTTTCCGATACCATTACGGTCAGACATTTTACCATTCAGTATGGGGATATGCCTCTTGGCGTACATTACCTGCCGTCCACCGGCCAGCTTCTCTACTGCATAGAGCCGGAAAAGTCTTCTTCCAGCGGCAGTTACAGCAGTTTCAATGCCCTGTCTGCCGCAGATAAAACCAAGATTGCCTATATCTCTGCCAACGGACTGCAGAAGATGAATGCGCGGTCTGCCAATCCGGCCTACGTGGCAGCAAGGGGAGACACGGTTTCGGACGGATCCTTTGTTCTGTACAGGAGGGATTTTGAGATAACGCAGATGGCCATCTGGCATGTCGTGGGAAGAGAATTCGGCCTGTCAAACAATGCGGAAAATGCCCAGAGAAATGCCCTGATTGCAGCGGCGGAAGCCTATGCGGGGACAAATGCGGACGGAAACTATTATATCCGGGAGCTGACCATGCCGGCAGCCGGCAGCACAATGACAATGCATCTGTCCGCTGACAGGAACTATTATGAGACAAACGAGTTCACTGTGACGAACAGGAACGGACTCGGCATAGAGGTCTCGCTTGGAAGCGGTCCTGACGGCGCCGCTGTCGTGCAGACGGGCAGCAGTGTGAACGGCTCCACACTTTCCCGCACCTACCGGATCCGGATTCCCGCATCCACGGTAAACAATATGACCCCCGGGACAAAGACATGGAGAATTGCGGTCAGCGGGCAGGGGCTTGTCTACAGCGTGGCGGCATACCGGCAGGGAGGCGAGCAGGCGGTCACGCTGCTGACAACCGCTACGCCGGTTAACCAGTCGTTATCCGCCACAGCATCGCTTGTTGTTGAGGAACGGAACGGAACCGTCAGCCTTTCAAAGAGATCCGCAAACACAATACTGACAGGCGGCAACAGCTGCTATGAGCTTGCAGGTGCCGTATACGGCATTTACAAGACGGAAGCCGCGGCAAATGCGGCTGCGGCAGCCGGGGCAGTGGGATCTGCTGCAGCAGGGACGCTGACTACGACAGCTTCCGGCGGTTCCAATTCGGTTTCACTGGAAGCGGGAACGTATTACGTGCGGGAAATTAAAGCGTCCAGAGGGTATTCTCCGGATACCGTCAATCACGCAGTGACTGTTACCGCAGGACAGGCATCCACCGCAACCTCCAATGAGACGCCGCTCGGCAATCCCGCCGGTCTGCAGGTGACAAAGCTGAATAAAGCAACGGGAGATACCACCCTTCCCCCGAAGTATACACTGGAAGGCGCCGAGTATACCGTCCGGTTCTATGCTGCAGCAGGTGCTTCAGGAACGCCTGCGCAGACATGGGTGATAAAAACGGTGAAAACGGACAGAGGGGCGTATACAGCCGGCCTGGATGATGCCCATAAGGTGAGCGGAAGCAGTGCCCCATACGGGAAAAACGCCTCGACAGGCATGTATGTCCTGCCGCTTGGCACGGTGACGCTTCAGGAAACGAAAGCACCCAGAGGATTCCGGCCGGACGGGGCTGTCTATACCGGACATATAGACGGACAGTCTCATATTACCTGGGATACCGTTTCCGGCGGTTCTCTGAAAACCGTAAATACTTCCGGCACGGAGCTGCAGCATCAGGAGGAACCGCTTGTCCCGGAGATCGGCACTACGGCCTCAGATAAAACGACAGGAAATCATGACGGAGAGCTTTCAAAGACAGCCGTGATTGTGGATCAGGTGTCCTACAGAAATCTTCTGGACGGGGAGACATACACATTGGACGGAACGGTTGTGGACAAAGTCACCGGGGAAACCATTGCCTCCGGAAGCGCTTCTGTCAGGGCGGACGCTGCCTCCGGAACATGGACCGTTGAATTTCCCGTGGACTCAAGTGAACTGAGAGGCAGAACTGTCGTGGTGTATGAAAAGCTTTCTATTGAAAATACCGTGATCGCAAAGCATGAGGATCCGGATGACGCCGCACAGGCAGTTACCTATGAAGATCCCGCGATTACAACGGACGCCGCAGATGAAAAGACAGGATCACGCGCGGGAACTGTCGGCCATACAGAGATAATCGCGGATACCGTCCATTATGAGGGCGTACTGCCGGGAAGGGAGTACACCCTGAGAGCCGTACTGATGGATCAGGCAACAGGCGAACCGCTGCAGGCGGAGGGGACGGATATTACCGTCGAGAAAAAGTTTACTCCGGAGGACCGGAGGGGAGACATCCTTCTGGAGATACCGGTTGACTCCACACTGCTGCAGGGGACAACGGCCGTCTGCTTTGAAAGGATGTACAAAAATGACCTGGAGGTGGCTGTTCACGCAGATATTCATGACGATGCACAGTCGGTTTCGTATCCCATCATTGAAACAGATGCGCGGGATGACCTGACAAATGATCATGTCGGCAGAGTTTCGGATCTTACGCGGATTATTGACACGGTGCATATCCGGGGACTGGTGCCCGGCCTGGAATACACGGTCAGGGGAACGCTGATGAACCGCGAGACGGGAGAACCGTTTCTGAAAGCTGCGGGAGAAAACAAAGAAGCGGATGGAGCCGGTGAAACGGACGAGGCTTCCCAGACCGAAATGCAGGCAGTAACGGTTGAGATGACATTTGCTGCCGAAGCATTCGAATTCGAAACAGAGCTTGTGTTTGAAATTGATCCGGCCATCCCGGACGGCTGTACGGCAGTAGCCTTTGAATCTCTGTACCAGTCCGGAATTGAGATTGCCGTTCATTCGGATTTAGAAGACGAGCGGCAGAGCGTCCATTATCCTGCCGTCACAACGGATGCAAAAGACGGCAGCAGCGGCACGCATATCGGCACTGTCGGACAGGCAGAGGTCATTGTTGACACAGTCACCTGCCGGAACCTGATTGCCGGTCAGACCTATACGGTCCGGGGAATGCTCATGGACCAGAAGAGCGGGGAGCCGGTAACGGAAAACGGTCACCCGGTCACGGCAGAAGAATCATTTGAAGCAGCGGCTCCGGAACAGCAGGTAGAGATGACTTATACGGTCAACAGCTCGCTGCTCGCCGGCACATCCGCAGTCGTTTTTGAGGATCTTCTGCACAATGACGTCACGCTGGCTGTCCACCACGATCTGGAAGATGACGCCCAGAGCCTGCTGTATCCGGAACTTCCGCACAAGACGGTCGACAGGATGTCCAACAGCTATGGAGAGGAACACGTATGGACGGTCACACAGACCATTCCGGAGAGATTTTCACGCCTTGACAGCACACTGCAGAGCTTTGTCATGGAAGATGAGCTGGACGCCCGGCTGGGCTGGAACAGGTTCATCAGTCTGAAAATCAGAGACTGCAGCGGTGAAGACCTGATCAGGGAGACAGACTACATCGTCACAGAACCGGAAACATCCTCGGGAGGCAGGCTGACGGTCACGGTTCTCTCCGGAAGCGGAACAGAGAAACTGAAAAACAATGAAGGAAAAGTAATAGAACTGTGTTTCGGCACGGTGATCCGGGACGGGACGGAAGCCACACAGACCATAGTCTTTGAAGACAGAGACTACGATGATAACGCCAATGAAGAACTGATACCAAACCGCGCCGGCGTGACAATCGGGGGAGTCACGAATTATACAGAAAAACCATATGTGTATACCGGAAAAATACCCCTGAGGAAAACAAACACTGCCGGGAGACCTCTGGCCGGGGCAGTATTTTCCCTTTTCCGCGAGGACGGTTCTGCCTTTGAACGAAACGGCAGGGCATACAGTCTGCAGAGCGGGAAAGACGGGTATGCTTTATTTCAGGGGTTGGAGAACGGAACCTATATCATCCGGGAGACAAAGGCGCCGAAAGGAGCGGAGCTGCCATCGGGCGAACTGACAGTTGTGATTACAGACGGCGTAGTGACCACGGTCAACGGCTCCCCGGTCAGCCAGAAGAACCGCCTGATCACAGTGACAGACCGCGGAAAGATCGTTCTGCACGCGGGAGGAAGCGGAACCATGGGATTTCTGGCTGCCGGGACAGCCCTGCTGGCCGCCGCCGCGCTGGCGGCGTGGCGGCGGAGACGGCGCATGTCAGGAGGACGGTTCTTCTGACGACCCGGGGTGCTTAAAACAGTGAGGACGGAACGCCGGTCCATGCGTGGAAAGAATCAGTTTCCGGCAACTTGCCAGAATATGCCAGCAATGCTATAATTTCCGTGAATTGAGTGTGGCACTGCAGCTGCTGAACGGCGAGTGCATAAAGATGGCGGGAGTTATAGATGGACAACAGAATACGCATGTTGAATAACAGGAAAACGGAGGCTTGCTCCCGACAAAAAGCATCCTCCGTTCTTTTTGTGATTTTCTGCATACTGTATGCGGCCGGACTTGCCGGCCTGTTTCTGCTCAATGCCAACAGACTGACATGGATGGAGAATGAAACCTGGAAAGCGCAGGAAATCTCCGAAGCGGCAGAAGGTACCGTTTGTATTCTGCCCCTGGCAGACCGCATGGAGATGATTCACACAGTCTGGGTTGTCTGTGAGAGACGGGCAGATTCTCATATCGGCAGTCTCGTCCTTCTGGATGCCGATGGGAATACTGTCGGAGAATTGGTCCGGCTGAGATGTGATGAGAAGGATAATAATGAAGACTGGTGGATGTACCGTCTGTCGGACAGAACCCGTCTGAAACAAAGAAAAGGCGGCAGCCTGCAGCTGACTTTTTCCTCGGACCCGCAGTACGGAGAGGGGGGACTACTGTATATCCGGGCTTATGGCGGCCCGAGGGAATCGTTTTGGATCAGGTGGACAGTTCTGTTGGCTGTGTTCGGCCTGGTCTTTCTGGGCCGCTGGGGTTATCTGCTGCGCAGGGGACAGTCTCCTCTTCAGGATTTAGTCATACAGGCCATGCTGGTGATGATCGCAGCTTTTCTTTCTACTTTGATTTATGCGTCGGCCTGGAACTTTGAGAATATTGATGAGTATGATAATATGATCGGAGGCCTGGTTCTGCACGGTCAGCACAAGGTCATTTACAGGGATTACGTGACACAGCACACCCCGTTTCCTTATTGGCTGTGTGCAGGATATGCAGCCATGGGTGCAGGTTCGCCGGAACAGTTCCGGCTGCTCTTCCAGCTGTCCGGTTCGCTCGTGATGGGATTACTGTTCATACGGCACAGAAAGAGCCGGAGCCGAAAAGCGGGGATTGCCCTGCTGGCCATTCTGTGGGGGCCGGTCGGGATGACAACCGTTTATGCTGCCACAGGCACGATCCTGGGAGATCATACACAGGCAATGGCCATGTGTGTTCTGCTGGCAGAGATGCTGTCGTATTTTGAGGACCATCGTCTGGATACGGCGCGGTGCTGCATTGTCAGCGCCTGTGTTTTTACCGCTGTGACATCCGCTTTTCTGAGTGTGTATGCATTGGCTGCGGCAGCTGCGGCTGTGCTGGCAGAAGATCTGCTTTTCCGGATCCGGTTAAGAGAAAAGCCCGGAAGGGTTTTGGCACAATATCTGCGGCTGCTGCTGATTACCATGGCTCCCTTCGCTGCAATGGCACTGTATTTTGCTGTGAATCATGCTCTGCAGGACATGATTGATCTTGCATTCCGCTTTAACGTAGAAGTATACAGCAAGTATATCGGTCTGGGGACGAACAGGCTGCAGCCGGTGATCGACGCCTGCAGGATGACATCCGGCCTGGTCCGGGAGCTGTTCACAGAAGCCGCCGCATTCACGCTGGACGCCGATGAGATCCCACAGCTGTTGATGATAATCCTGTGCTTTTTTACTCTTGGCAGGATGCTGTTCCGGAAGCGGTTTATACCGGCTGCAGGCATCGGGGCATTCCTGGTGCTGCAGGCCGTCCGGGATGTGAGATGGTTTCATTCGGGAATGTTCTGGGAGACCCTGCTTCTGTTTTGCCTGATATTCCTGCCGTGGGCAGGGGAAGAAATCCTGGCTTCCGGAGATCCGGCGGGCGATGCACCGCCGTATGCGCAGGATGGAAAAAAAAGGCCTTCGCGGGGAAAAGGGATCTGGATCTGCAGGATCCTGGCGGCAGTCTGGCTTCTTGGGGTCGCCCTGCCTGCGGCAGATCTGTATTTCTATAAGATCCAGGTTGATTTTTCGCGGGAACTGCCGTATGTGGACCAGAAACAGCAGGATATTGCGGATCTTCTTTTGCCTGGGGAAGAGATTTATTTCAGCGGCACAGCCATGTTTCTGGCGGCAACAGGGCACCTTCCTGTAAACCGTCTCATATGGAATTATCCCTGGTATATGGAATGGTATCAGGATGAATGTGTAGAGGATCTTAAGATGGCAGAGCCGCATGTTGTCATGTATAATCCTGATGAAGAGGTATGGAGCTGCAAGGACTTCACACCAGATTTAAGAGCCGTTGTGGAGAAAGAATATGAACTGTCGGATCTTCCGGATGTATATATCCGGAAGGAACGGTAAAGGAGAATCTCATGAAAGATGTTTTGTACATTGTAATACCCGCATATAATGAGGAAGAAAATATTCGCGAACTGATTGACATGTGGTATCCGGTTATCGAGCGGCACGACGGAGACGGAAAATCCAGGCTTCTGGTCATAGATGACGGAAGCAAAGACGCGACGCCTGCGATTCTGGCGGAGCTGGGAAAAGACCGGCCCCTTCTGCAGACCGTCACAAAGCCGAACGGCGGACACGGGCCGGCGGTGATTTTCGGGTACCGCCAGGCGCTCCTTCAGGGAGCGGACTATATCTTCCAGACCGATTCAGATCTTCAGACACTGGCAGAGGAATTTGAGCCGTTCTGGAAGCGCCGCAGACAGTATGACGCTGTTCTCGGCATGCGTCCGGACCGGGGGGACGGTGCGTCCAGAAAATTTGTTGAGAACACGCTCCGCTTCATTCTGTTCCTGAATTTCGGCGTGTCTGTGCCGGACGCGAACGCGCCCTTCCGTCTGATGAAGAGACAGCTGCTGGAGAAATACCTGGACAGACTGCCGGAGGATTACAACCTGCCGAATGTCATGCTTACAGTCTTTTTCGCCTATTACCACGAGAATATCTGCTTCCGGAAGATTACCTTCCGTCCCAGACAGGGCGGAAAAAACAGCATCAATATCCGGAAAATCATCGGGATCGGGAAAAGGAGCCTGCAGGATTTCCGGACATTTAAAAAACAGCTCTGAGCCCGTACCGGGGAACTCCGTAATAAATCCGTAAAAAATGGAGCTGCCGCTGTAAAGACTCTTGACAGCGGCCGGCTCAGATGCTATATTCTTGAAAGTGAGACGAAAAGGTCTATTTTTTTTGCTCCGATTTTTTATATTTATCCAATATCAATGCTTCTATGGAGGTGGGAGTCGTGCGTACAAGAATCACATTGGCATGTACGGAATGCAAGCAGCGCAATTACAATACAACCAAGGAAAAAAAGAATCATCCTGAGCGTATGGAGATCAGCAAATACTGCAGATTCTGCAGAAAGCACACGCTGCACAGAGAGACGAAGTAACCGGTCGGGCTCTGCTGTATACATGCGAGGAGATAATCATGGCAGACGAGAATAAGAAAGCCAAAAAAAACATAAAAAAAGAAACCAAAAAGGAAAGCTGGACGAAAGGACTGAAGGCAGAGTGGAATAAGATCATCTGGACCGACCGGAAGACACTCGGCAGACAGACCGTGGCCGTCGTCTCTATTTCCGCAATCGTATGTCTGATGATCACCCTGGTCGACAGCCTCGGACTGCAGATCATGGAACTCATAATCAGATAAGGAAAAGGTGAGCAATGGCAGAAGCGAAATGGTATGTGGTCCACACCTATTCCGGCTATGAGAACAAGGTTAAGGCCAACATAGAGAAGACGATTGAGAACAGACATCTGGAGGACCAGATCCTCGAGGTACGGGTACCGATCGAAGAAGTCGTGGAAGTCAGGAACGGCACAAAGAAGCCGGTTCAGAAAAAGCTGTTTCCGGGATATGTTCTGCTTCACATGGTTATGAACGACGATACCTGGTATGTTGTGCGCAACACCAGAGGCGTTACGGGATTTGTAGGACCGGGGTCCAAACCGGTGCCGCTCTCTCCGGAGGAGATGCGCCCGCTGGGTGTGGACACCGGAGAAAAAATCGTCATCGACCTGGAGGTCGGAGATCCCATCGTCGTGATCGGCGGCGCGTGGAAGGATACAGCCGGTGTGATCACGGCTGTCAATAAGAGCAAACAGACAGTGACAATCAATGTCGAGCTGTTTGGTAGGGCGACACCTGTGGAAATCAGTTTCGCCGAAGTAAGAAAGGCCGGATAAGCGCCGGCCGTGGGAGGGAAGTTCCCGCAAATACCACATTATTTTAGGAGGTGCCGAAAATGGCAAAAAAAGTAACAGGTTACATCAAACTGCAGATTCCGGCAGGCAAGGCAACCCCGGCTCCGCCGGTAGGACCGGCTCTCGGACAGCACGGCGTGAACATCGTTCAGTTTACGAAGGAATTTAATGCCAGAACAGCTGATCAGGGCGACCTGCTGATTCCTGTTGTGATCACGGTCTACGCGGACCGGAGCTTCAGCTTTATCACTAAGACTCCGCCGGCAGCCGTACTTCTGAAAAAGGCCTGCAATATCAAATCCGGATCCGGCGAACCCAACAAGACCAAGGTCGCCACGATCTCCAAAGACAAGATCCGTGAGATCGCCGAGCTCAAGAAGCCTGATCTGAATGCAGCTTCCGTTGAGGCTGCCATGAGCATGATCGCCGGCACGGCGCGCAGCATGGGTATTGTTGTTGAGGATTGACAGGAGTCGGAATAATTACAGGTAAAACACGTGGGAGGGATCATTCCCGCCACTACCACAGGAGGAAATTACTATGAAGCACGGAAAGAAATATGCAGAGG
>CADBNA010000238.1 GCA_902795835.1 uncultured Lachnospiraceae bacterium
GCTGTCAAACAGTTCTCCTATAGCCTTTAGATCTCTTTCGTCCAGCATCTCTGTCCTCCTTTGTACTGCATGATTCAATAAGAACAGTATACGGCTTTATAACGAATCTGTAAAGCGTTATTACGATATATCTTAGTTAAACCTTATCAAAAAAGCAGATTACGGCTTGCTCTGCACTATGTGCTTCTGCAATCCGTAATCTACTGTACCATGCCATAATAAAAAAAACAATTCAGGAAAATGGTCAGTGAGTCAGAAGATACGTCCTCTGACTCACCCTGATCCGTCCTGACTCAATCCTTATTTGCTCAAGGTCTGCTGCAGCGCATCCACAGAAGTCTGCACACCGGCCTCGACGGACATCGTCAGGTCCTCCGGATCAGGTTGGACCCGGTGCGGAACTGCGGGGAGATCACCGCGAATACCAGATACACCAGGATCATGGCCAGTATGATGCCCTGCTTCTTCATTGTGGCCACAAAGTTGCTGCTGCCTTGAGATGCCATTAAGACATACCCCCTTTCTATTCTGCCCCCGCCAAGGCATGTCCGCTTGCCGGGGGGTATGATCTTTTTGTTTCCGAACAATTCCGGTTTTGTCTGATTCAGATTATAAGTGGATCAGAGAACCGGCAGCTATGACAAAAGAACGCATTTTTAGCACACTTCCATCCTTCTGTCAGTCTTCTCCTCTTCCATGCCGGATTGCACGAACCAGAGCATCTACATTTGCCGGGGGAACATTGTCCATGATCTCCTGGGCCGGGCCTGCAATGTAGCCGCCGCCCTTGCCAAGGACATCGATCTCATGCAGGGTTCCTTCGTAGACCTCCTCCGGTGTTCCAAAGGCCAGCAGCTTCTGGGTGTCGACACCGCCGTAGAAGATCAGGTCATTGCCGTACTCTCTCTTCAGGAACTCGTGATCCATGACCGGCTGTACCGGCTCCAGAACGTCCAGACCGATATCGATCAGATGCGGAATAAAGGGTGTGATCTTGCCGCAGGAATGCATCTGAACCGGGATGCCGGCATCATGGTACACATCAAAGAGTTTGCGAAGCCGGGGCTTCAGAAAATCCACAAACACCTGCTCGGAGAAGAAGGTGGAAACCTGCGTCCCCAGGTCATCTCCGTGATGTCCGAGTTTAAATCCTCTCTTCACAGTCTCTTTTGCGATCTCAATCTTGTAGTTCACAACGATGTCAAAGATCTGGTGAATAATTTCGAGCTCGTCCATCAGCGTGTACATGAAGTTTTCGATCTCCATCATATCGTAGGTCTTCTCCCAGATGCCGTTGTATCCGGAAACCACGACCAGCGAGCTGCCGGAATGCTGCTCTTTGTCCACCATGGCATATTTGAACTGCAGGTCCATGATGCCCGGCTCGTCCAGACTCGGCGCATGGAAATTCTTCAGCACCTCCGGGTCATCCGCCACATCCTTCAGCGGGTGTCCGTAGTTGAAATAGCTGGTGGCGTTCGGGTCATAGGTCAGCCCCCAGGGATCCACGTAAAACCCTCTCTCATCGATGTGAGCACGCCCGGACTGCATGGCCAGCTCAACTTTTTCCGTATCGTCAATGCCATTGGAAACAGCATCATCTGTGGTATACGTGAAGAAATAATGGTTGCCCAGGTACTCGTTGTATTCATCTTCGTCGGTGATGCCCACAAAGGCGGCGCACTCCATTTTCTTTCTGGCATTTGCAAAATTGACAACACTCGGAAGATAATTTGTGTTCTTCCTTTTGATGACATCCAGAACGAGCTGTTCTCTGTTCATATTTGCCATGGTTTTTGCCCTCCGTATCAGGTTCTTATGAATGACTATGTCTGTTTGGTGTAACTGATGTTTCTGTTTCTGTGCTTTGTTGTGCTATGTGCTTTTATGGTTTATTTATATCCTTTTTCGTGTGCTTTGTCAACACAAAACTGGATTATTGTTGCCGTTATTGTGCTTTATCTGTTTTTCACAAAAACGTTCACATATTATTGTGCATTTGCACATAACTGGCAAAAAAAGACTCCCGGAGTGCCCATCGAAGGCACCACCGGGAGTCCTCTTCTTCTCCGCTTTTCTATGGCCGGCGGAAAACGCTTTTTTATCCAGTTTTAACTATTTAAATCCGACTGTGCCGGCAGCCGTCTGCATCAGACACCCTGCTCCGGATACTGGCCGATATTTTCCGCACAGAAGATGCTGATTTCATTAAAATCAATGGTTTTTTCAGGTAAAACGCCGTCTCTTACCAGACGATACAGAGTCATAAGGGCCGTATAGCTTTCCATATAAATATTCTGGGAAATGATGAAATCCACTTCCTCTGATACCAGCAGCTGCCGGATCCGCCTGGTCGCTTCTGATATATCATGTCCGATCACGCGGACCTGTTCAGACAGGCCCTCTCTCCTCAAAGCTTCAATACACCCGACTACACTGCGGTTTGCCATGTAGATTCCCCGGATATCCCGGTCTTCCCGCAGGATTTCACCGATCCTCTGAATGGTCAGCAGGTAATCATTATACGTCTCAATCACATGCATGCGGTCGCCCCGGAATCCATGCCGGTACATGACCTCGGAAAAGCCCCGCAGCCGCTGCCTGTGCAAATCCACTTCCTGATTCCCGATAGCGGCGATAATACCGTCTCCGGGCCTCAGCATCCTGCACATCAGGCTCCCGGCCACTCTCCCGCTCTGTGCCGGATCCTGCCCTATAAAACAGGCCCGCCGGCTTCCCGGCAGATCCGAGTTAAATGTAATTACGGGAATATGCGCTTCTGCCAGTTCCGCGATGACCTGATTCGTACGCTCATCCTTCTCGGCCCGAAGCAGGATTCCCTGCGCCCCCTTCCGGCGCATCTCCGTCATGTATTCAGCCACTTCATCCGCCATGCGGGTATCGCAGATCTCTGTGATCAGTTCTACATTTTCACTCTTCAGTGTACGGAGTGCATCAGCAGTTCCCCGCATCATCTCCCGCCGGATGTAACCGGCTTCATCCGGAAAAATCGCGCCCAGCAGGATCTGCCGGTTTTCCGGTTCCTCTCCGGCAATGGCAGCCGCCTGTCTCTGTTTTAAAGGGATGTAGTTCAATTCACGGATGGCATCCAGAACACGCTGTCGCTGATCCGGACTGACATGGGGTCTCTGATTCAGGACACGGTCAACGGTTCCGCGGGATACGCCCGCGCGTTCCGCAACCATGGCTATGGTTACTTTTTTCATATGGTAAATCTATCTTTCCGCGCCCGGCGCCTGTGCTTTTTTTGTTGCCAGTTGTGCTTTTTTTGAATATAACACATAACACGAATATTGCCAATACCTGCATTGTGCTTTTTCATGCACATCTCAGCCGGGACAGACTGTTCAGCCTCAGTTCCTCACCTCAAAAACGGAACGGCATTATAGATAAATACCAGAACGGGAATGCTCACCACAGAGAGAATCGTCGTGACAATAATGGAGTCAGACAGCAGCGTCGTGTCCCAGCCCCGCTCATTGAGCTGCATGAGCTGCAGGTTTCCCACCGGCATAGCAGAGAGAATAAAAGTCAGCTGCCGGGTCTCACCCGGAATGGGCAGAAAATGCAGAACAAAGGCAAACACAAGCGGCAGCAGCATCTTGATGCCCGCAATCCTGACCAGCTCCGCGTCCCGGAACAGCTGCAGCAGATTCTCTCTTCTGGCCAGCAGCATGCCGGTCACGATCATGCACATGGGCGTCGCCGCCCCTCCCAGATAAGTGACGGGCAGGGTGATCAGCTGCGGGAGCCGGATCCCCGTGTAGAACAGAAACAGGGCCAGAACAGCTGACACGGTTCCCGTATTGACGATTTTTTTCAGGTTGTCCAAAGAAATTCTGCTCACGCCGTCCATCATGGAGATGCCCAGAGTATAGCCGAGGACGGCGTAGACAAGCATGAACACAGCGACATAGACGACATATTTCTCGCCCAGCACAGACCGTACGACCGGTATGCCGATAAACCCCATATTGTTGAAAATATAGAGCAGCCGCAGCATAACCGTTTTACGCCTGTCCTCTTTCTTCCGCCAGGTCAGCAGATATGCTGACGCCACCATCATGGCCGCCAGAGACACGGCCGCCAGGAAAGACCGGTTTACCATGGTGAAATCCGTCACCTTCTCGGAAGAAAGGACACTGGACAGCACCAGGGCCGGGTTGAACACATTTGCCACCAGGAAGGACATGCTCTTGGAATGGCTGTCCTGAATATAGCCTCTCTTCTGGCAGAAAAAGCCGGTCAGGATCATGATCAGGATAACAATCATCTGCCGCAGTACAATCAATGGGTTCATTACACGCCGCCTCCTAAGTGCCCCGCTCAAATCTCTTCGATCTTAATCAGATTCGTATTCCCTGACTGTCCGTTTGTCACGCCGCCTGTGATAATGATTCTGTCTCCCCTGGACAGCGAGAAAACCTCCTTCGCAACTTTTTTGGCGCTGTAAAAGAGAACATCTGTCGACGGGAAGACTTCGCACATCTCCGGCATCACCGCCCAGGAAAGGGAGAGAGAACGCCAGGTTTTTTCATCCGTTGTCAGTCCGATGATATCCACGGGAGCCCGGAAACGGGAAACCATTTTTGCCGTTCTTCCCGACAGGGTACAGGCAACGATCGCCTTTGCATTCACATCAATCGCCATGCCGCAGGAGGAATGGGAGATGGCATCGGAATCATTGTTGATGTGGAAAACGAAATCATGAAAACGTCCGCTGTAATCGATATTCCCCTCTGTCGCCTCACAGATTTTTGCCATGGTCTGACAAGCCTGGACCGGATATTCCCCTGCCGCGGTTTCCCCAGACAGCATAACGGCGCTCGTCCCGTCATAGACGGCATTTGCCACATCGGACGTCTCCGCGCGGGTCGGCCTGGGATTGTGGATCATGGATTCCAGCATTTCGGTTGCGGTGATTACTCTCTTCCCCAGCAGCCGGCATTTCGTGATCAGGTCCTTCTGAATCGCGGGAAGCTGTTCAAAAGGCACCTCCACGCCCATGTCGCCGCGGGCAACCATGATGCCGTCGCACTCCTCACAGATTTCTTCGATATGGTCATAGCCGGACTGGTTTTCAATTTTTGCTATCAGCTCAACCGTACGGTCCTTTTTGTGTTCCTTCAGAAATGTGTGTATATCCTCCAGATCCTGCCGGACAGAGACAAAAGAACAGGCTATAAAATCCACATCATGCTCCACGCCAAACAGGATGTCTTCTTTGTCCTGCTCTGACAGATAAATCTGACTGAGATGCTTCCCCGGAAAACTCATGCTCTTTCTGTCAGAGAGTTCTCCTCCGATGACCACCTCTGTCTCGATGCGGACGCCGTCCGTTCCTTTCACTCGAAATTCCAGAAGGGCGTTATTCAGCAGGATCCTGTCGCCCGGCTCCAGCTCTCTGGCCAGATCCTTGTAGCTGACGGAAACACCTTTCTGATCCCCCTCGATATCTTCCGTTGTAAAGACAAAGAGGTCTCCCTCACGGAGAAAGATTTTTCCCTCGCGAAAGGTGCCGATCCGGTACTCCGGGCCTTTGGTGTCCAGCATGATCGCAATCGGCAGGCCCAGTTTTTCCCGCACCTTGCGGATCGTCCTGATTCTTCTGAAATGATCCTCATGCGTACCGTGGGAGAAATTGAGTCTGGCCACATTCATTCCCGCCTGACAGAGGGCGGTGATCATCTCTTCCGACTCACTGGCCGGGCCTATCGTACAGATTATTTTTGTCTTTCTCATGGAAGCATCCCTCCTGGCTGATCATGGCACAGTTTTTCATTTTTCTCATTATAGCACAGGTCCCGCCGGGTCTGCGGGGTTTTCTTCAGATCGTCTCTGTCTTGCAAAAAGAGGCTTGCCGCACCTGGCACATCGGCGCATATATCTTCTGAAGGAAACCTTCGCAGCCGCCGGTCCTTAGCGAAAACAAGTGCGCAGGCACGTAGTTTGAGCTTAGTACCGCTGCGGCGAGAAAGAGCGCAAGCGTTTTCCGAAAGAATATATATGCGCCGATGTGCCCGGTGCGGCAGCCTCCTTTCAATACAGCCAGTCTGTGTACTGACCGCGTTTACATCAGTTTCCGGAACATTGCCTCAAAATCAGCCAGGGACGCCTCTCTGGGATTGCCGGGTGCGCAGGCGTCTGCGGCGGCAGACTCGCAGAGGAACGGCAGATCCTCTTCTCTGAGTTTCTCCAGCTTTGTCGGGATGCCGACGTCAACCGACAGCTGCTGAACCGCATCTATAGCCGCCTTGCGGTAGGCCTCCTGGTCCATGCCGTCCGTATTTACGCCGAATGCCTCTGCAATCGCCCTGTACTTTTCTCCCGTGTATTCCTTGTTGAAGTCCATGACGATCGGAAGCATCATCGCGCAGGCCACGCCATGCGGCGTGTCATACACGGCGCCCAGTGTATGGGCCATAGAATGTGCAATGCCCAGGCCGACGTTAGAATACGCCATGGCCGTGACATACTGCGCCAGTGCCATGCCTTCCCTGCCGTCCGGGTCATTCTCAACTGCAGCCCGCAGATTCTTCGCAATCAGCTTGATTGCTTCCAGATCCAGGCAGTCAGATAATGCCCAGGCGCCTTTTGTAGTGTAACCTTCGATGGCATGCGTCAGGGCATCCATTCCGGTAGAAGCCGTCAGTCCCCTGGGCATGGAAGACATCATATCCGGGTCGACAACCGCTACGTCGGGAATGTCATTCGGGTCCACACAGACAAATTTACGTTTTTTCTCGACATCCGTGATCACATAGTTGATAGTGGACTCTGCACCGGTGCCGCCGGTGGTAGGCACTGCGATTGTAAATACCGTGCGCTTTTTAGTGGGTGCAACGCCTTCCAGGGAACGGACATCGTAATACTCAGGATTGTTAACGATAATGCCGATGCCTTTTCCGGTATCCATGGAAGACCCGCCGCCGATGGTGATCATGAAATCCGCCCCGGACGCGCGGTATGCATCTACGCCTTCCTGCACGTTTTGGATCGTGGGATTCGGTTTGATATTGGAATATACCTCATAGGCAATTCCGTTCTTTTCCAGAAGATCTGTCACCTTTGCGGTAACTCCGAATTTCACCAGATCAGGATCGGACGCGACAAATGCCTTTTTGAAGCCATGGGATGCGACAATCCCCGGGATCTCATTGATTGCGCCGTGTCCGTGGAAAGACATTCCATTCAGGACAAATCGATTAACAGCCATCTTTCATACACCTCCTTCTTAAGACAGGTCATTCGGTACAGTTTGACTCAGTCGCCAAAAGCAGATTACGGATTGCTCCGCACTTCGTGCTCCCACAATCCTGCCCGCCATTCGGATTTCATGGGGCCCC
>CADBNA010000239.1 GCA_902795835.1 uncultured Lachnospiraceae bacterium
AAGTCGGACGGGAGAACAGCCTTTTCATCCATGTGACGCTGGTCCCCTTCCTGCACGGTTCCAACGAACACAAATCAAAGCCTACCCAGCACTCCGTAAAGGAACTGCAGGGGATGGGGATCATGCCCGATATCATCGTTCTCCGGTGCAATGAGCCCCTGGAAGAGAGTATCTTCAGGAAAATCTCCATGTTCTGCAACGTCAAGGAGGACTGCGTCATCGAAAACCGGACGCTGGGCAGCCTGTATGAAGCGCCCCTGATGCTGGAGAAATCCGGCTTTTCCGGCATTGTGTGCAGGGAGTTGGGACTGCAGACCCCGCCTCCGGATCTTGCGGAGTGGGGGGAACTGGTGCTGCGCATCAGGAACCGGAGCAGGGAGGTGCGGATCGCCCTGGTGGGCAAATACGTCCAGCTGCACGACGCTTACCTTTCCGTTGCCGAAGCCCTGGCCCATGCCGGTTTCGCTCTGGATGCCCGTGTGCGGATCGACTGGATCAATTCCGAGGAGATCCGGGAGGATAACGTGCAGGAGAAGCTGGCGTCCGCCCAGGGCATCCTGGTGCCGGGCGGCTTCGGAGACAGGGGAATCGAAGGCATGATCCTGGCTGCGCAGTATGCCAGAGAGAAAAAGATCCCCTATCTTGGCATCTGCCTGGGCATGCAGATCCTGGTGATCGAGTTTGCGCGGCATGCAGCGGGGATTCCCGACGCCTGCTCCGGCGAGTTCCATGACGCCACGGAGCATAAGGTGATCGATTTTATGCCCGGCCAGTCGGATGAACTCGACAAGGGCGGGACCCTGCGGCTGGGAAGCTATCCCTGCCGCATCATGCCGGGCACGCTGATGGAAAAATGCTACGGCACCGGAGAGATCCGGGAAAGACACCGCCACCGGTATGAGTTCAACAACGCCTACCGGCAGGCCCTCACCGAAGCCGGTCTGGTCATTTCAGGACTGTCGCCGGACGGAGAGCTTGTTGAAACCGCAGAAATAGCGGATCATCCGTTCTGCCTCGGCGTACAGTTCCACCCTGAATTCAAGTCCAGGCCCAACCGGCCGCACCCGGTCTTCCGGGAATTTGTGCGCAGCGCGCTGCAGTGAAAGTGAGCTTGCAGGGACGGTTCCTTAGGGCTCAGAACTCACAAGTGAGTTCTGAGCCCTAAGGAACCGTCCCTGCAAGCTCACCGCAAACCGCTGGACAAACCCACCTCCTCGTTGTACAATTCACTATATGCAAAGACAAAGGCGTCCTGGCTTTATTCCATGACGCCTTTGTCAGCGTATACGGATCAGGAAAGCAGAGATGAGCCATGAGTAATGTCCCCTGTCTTCAGGATTGCTCAGAAATGAGGGAGGAATATATTATATGTGCGGTATCGTAGGATTTACAGGAACGCGTCCGGCTGCGCCGATCATTCTCGACAGTCTTTCAAAACTGGAGTACCGGGGCTATGATTCTGCCGGGCTTGCTGTCCGAAGCGGCACGGAACTGGCAGAGGTGGTCAAAGCCACCGGAAAACTGCGGAATCTGGCGGAGAAGACGGACAATGGCCGCTCTCTGTCGGGCACCTGCGGGATCGGTCACACCCGCTGGGCCACGCATGGCGAGCCGAACCAGATCAACGCGCATCCCCACGTCAGCGGAAATGCAAAAGGATCCGCCTCCGGCCCGGTGGAATCTGAAGTGGTGGGTGTCCACAACGGTATCATCGAGAATTACGAAGAGCTGAAGCAGAAGCTGATGAACCACGGCTACCAGTTTTACAGCGAGACGGACACGGAGGTGGCCGTTAAGCTGGTGGATTATTATTACAACAAGTACAAGATCGGCCCGGTGGACGCAGTCAACCGTATGATGGTCCGCGTGCGCGGATCCTATGCCCTGGCCCTGATGTTCCGGGATTATCCCGGTGAGATCTACGCGGCGAGAAAGGACAGCCCCATGATCATAGGCGTGGCGGACGGAGAGTCTTTCCTGGCGTCTGATGCCCCCGCCATACTGAAGTACACCCGGAATGTCTTTTATATGGGCAATCTGGAATGTGCCCGGATCACACCGGGTGCCGCGGCCTTTTACGACCTGAACGGCGATGAGATCCCCAAGGAGACCACGGAGATCACCTGGGATGCGGAGGCGGCGGAAAAGGGCGGCTTCGAACATTTCATGATTAAGGAAATCCACGAGCAGCCCAAAGCGGTGCGGGATACGCTGGGCAGCCTGGTAAGCGGCGGCAGGATCGACCTGACCGGTGCCGGCCTGACGGATGAATTTTTGAAAGAGATCTCGTCCGTGCAGATCGTGGCCTGTGGATCGGCCTGGCATGTGGGAATGGAAGCGCAGTACGTCATTGAGGACCTGGCGGAGATCCCCGTTCGGGTCGAACTTGCCTCTGAGTTCCGTTACCGGAAGCTGCTGCTGGGAGCGGATACGCTGGTCATCGTCATTTCCCAGTCCGGGGAGACGGCGGACAGCCTGGCGGCGCTTCGTGAGGCGAAGAACAGGGGCATCCCCACTCTGGCAGTGGTGAATGTGGTCGGGTCTACGATCGCCAGAGAGGCCGACCACGTCCTGTACACGCTGGCGGGGCCGGAGATTGCTGTAGCAACGACCAAGGCCTACAGTGCCCAGCTCGCTGCCATGTTCTGCTTTGCCGTGCAGCTTGCGCTGGTCAGAGGCAGGATCGGGGAGGAGGAAGCATTCCGCCTGACGGAGGAACTCCAGAAGCTTCCTGAAAAAATGGAGAGGGTACTGGCTGATAAGGAACGCATCCAGTGGTTTGCCTCCAAATACGCCAATGCCCGCGACATGTTCTTCATCGGCCGGGGCGTGGATTACGCTGTCAGCCTGGAAGGCAGCCTGAAAATGAAGGAGATCAGTTATATCCACTCGGAAGCTTTTGCGGCGGGAGAGCTCAAGCATGGGACGATCAGCCTGATCGAGAACCGGACCCTGGTGATCGGCGTCCTGACCCAGAGTGACCTGATGGAAAAGACCATCAGCAACATGACGGAGTGCAAAGCCAGGGGTGCCTACCTCTGCGGGATCACCAGCTACGGGAATTACAGTGTGGAGGATACGGCGGACTTCACGGTCTATGTTCCGAAAACAGACCGGCATTTTGTGGGCAGCCTGGCGGTGATCCCTCTCCAGCTGCTCGGCTACTATACCAGCGTAGCCAGGGGCCTGGACGTGGACAAGCCCCGGAACCTGGCGAAGAGCGTGACGGTGGAGTGAGGAGAGAGCTCACAGGGACGGTTCCTGTGAGCTCATGTTTGTGAATTCCCATATGGTATGATATGATAATTTCAGCTAAACAACAGAAAGCCATGGCATCGTACTTATGCAGCTGGTAGAGGGAAACGGACTCACCTTTTATTACGGCGGCACTTATATCGCCTGCTTCTCACTGATTCTGTCTGATTAAGCATTGGAAGGCGCTCTGCGCTGTCTGGCCAAAGCCAGGTTTATCCGGACAGGACAACTGCGGCTGGACTAACAAGACAGAGGTGTGATGATTTGAAAAAATACTGGCCATCAGCAGTGATGCTGCTGATTTTTGAAATCGTAGCGGTGACGTTATGGCTGACTAAAGATAATCTTTTTTATCTGTTCAATTTCAGCTATATCGGACTGGCCATATCATTTGGCCTTTTTCTGTTTATCCGGAAATACAGACATGCCCGGCGTATTGTGCAGCTTCTGGTAGGACTATATATGCTGATATACCTGGGACTTATCTGCAAAGAAAACATGCAGATTGAAGGGTTCTGGTATTACTTGTTTACCGGAGTATTTGAGGCGGCGACGATTCACTACGCAGTGGCTAAGATATTCGGTCCGCTTCTGTTTGGCAGAGGCTGGTGCGGTTATGCATGCTGGACGGCAATGGTTCTCGATTTCCTGCCGTATAAAGTTCCGGAAAAACCGCGTAAGAAAATCGGATGGATCAGGTATATTACATTTGCGGGATCTCTGATATTTGTCACAGCATTATTCCTTGCAAAAGCGGGGAACATCGAAAGGATCATGTTCTGGGCATTTATAGCAGGAAATGTGATTTACTACGCAGCAGGGATTATTCTCGCATATGCCTTTAAGGACAACAGGGCCTTCTGCAAATATATTTGCCCGATTACCGTGTTCCTAAAGCCGATGAGCTACTTCTCACTGCTGCGGATTAAATGCGATAAGAACAAATGTATATCATGCGGCAAATGTAAAAGAGTCTGTCCAATGAATGTAGATGTAACGGATAACAGCAGAAAACGGCTGAACGGAACGGAATGCATTCTGTGCATGGAATGTGTCAGAAACTGTCCTAAGGATGCACTGTAAGCCATAGCATGCATTGATGCGAAAAACTCTGCCGGTAATAATAAACATGACATAAACAGGTTTATACTATGAATAAGGCGGGAACACAAACCATAGAAACGCAAAGGCTGTTGCTGCGGAGGTTCAGATCAGAGGATGCGGAGGATATGTTTGCGAACTGGACATCCGATCCTGAGGTGACCAGATTTTTGACATGGCCTGTGCATGCAGATGCCGATGTGACGAGGGATCTGCTGAAAGACTGGATTCCCGGGTATGAAGATGGCGGATACTTCAATTGGGCAATAGAGCATAAAGAGTCCGGAAAGGTGATCGGCAATATTTCCGTAGTCAGACTGCGGGAGAATATCGGCGCTGCTGATATGGGATACTGCATAGGAAGAGCCTGGTGGGGCCGGGGATTCATGCCGGAAGCGCTGAAAGCGGTGATGGAGTATCTGTTTGATGTAGTGGGACTGAATAGAATTGCAGCATGCCATGATGCAAATAATCCCAGGTCAGGCAGGGTAATGGACAAAGCCGGAATGAAACCGGAAGGAACTCTCAGGGCTGCCGGAAACAATAACTGCGGCATATGTGATGAGGTATGGCATTCGATGCTCCGCAGCGACAGGAAAACCGTTCCCGAACTGCACATAGAACTGCAGGACACGGAATGGCCGTTCGAATACACGGATCATGACAGAAGAATCGCAAGGGCGGTTGTTTTCGACGATGAAGGGTTTTTCTATTTTGTCCGGGCAGAGCGGGATGATGAGTTTGGAAAAGCGTCGCTGATAGAAACTTCCGGCGGCGGGGCAGAGAAAGATGAAGATCTGCCCTCTGCGGTCAGAAGAGAACTCAGGGAAGAGCTGGGCGCAAATGCAGAGGTGATCTGCAAGATCGGAGTTGTCAGCGATTATTATAATCTGATCCATCGCCATAATCAGAACAACTATTTTCTTTGCAGGGCTGTTTCTTTCGGGGAGAAGAACCTGACCAGGGATGAAGCCGAGAGCTTTCATCTTTCCACACTGAAACTGACATACGAGGAAGCCGTCTTTGAATATGAAAAGCGGCGGGAGACAAAACTGGGAAGACTGATCGCAAACCGGGAGCTGCCAATACTCATGAAAGCCAGAGAGATCATAGGGGACGGTTCCTTAGGGTTCAGAAAAAAGAAAGCTGTTGCTGAAAGGAGTTTTATATGAAAAGAATTGTAACATTTTTATCATCAGTGCTTCTGGTACTGAACCTCTGCAGCGGTGTTTTTGCAGAGGAAATCGTGCAGGAGGGGAATACCGACATAACGGCTTCCTCTGAACAATCTGAGCCATTGACAGAAGAAGCGCAGGAGCCGGAATGTGAATGGAATGTACTGATATATCTGTGCGGCACAGATCTTGAGTCGACATTTGGGGCAGCGACATCAAACCTCAGGGCAATTGCTGAAACGGTGCCAGATAAAAGCGTGAATCTTATTGTAGAGACAGGCGGGACGAGGAATTGGAAATGCAAGGAAGAGCTTGGGATCGACGTTGCAAACGACAGACTGCAGCGCTGGTACTACGGGGAAGACGGATTTGTTCTCGTAGATGAAACGGAAGAAGCATGCATGTCGGATGACCGGACACTTTCCGATTTCATCCGTTGGGGAGCTGAAAATTACAGCGCGAAGAAAAATATGCTGATTCTGTGGGACCATGGCGGCGGAAGCAACAGAGGCCTTCTCCGTGATGAGAATTACGGAGGGACTCTCATGCCCGTATATGTTCTTGAAAATGCGCTGCGCGAAGGAGGTACCCATTTTGACCTGTTACTGACGGATACATGCCTGATGGCCACGCTGGAAATGAGTCAGGCAGTGGCTCCGTATGCGGATTACCTGGTGGCTTCAGAAGAGGTGCTGGCCGGAGACGGAACCAACTACAAAGGATGGGTCCAGTATCTCTATGACCGGCCGGATTGTTCTGCCGTCCAGCTGGGAAAAAGGGTCTGCGATTCCACACAGCAGTACTATTCGGAAAAAGACGCAAAGTCGGCAGTCTCCACCTTTACCATGTCCCTGATTGATCTTTCCAGAATCGGTGCTGTCGCAGAGGCATACAACGCTTACATGCATGACGTGTCTGAACTGGTACAGGATCCAAAAGCCTTTGCGGCATATGCCAGAGCAACTTACTATGCGGAGAATTACTATTTAGATACCATGTATGACCTTTTCGATCTCACGCGGCGCGCGGAGAACGGAGGAATCTCAAAGAAGGTGACACACACTGTCCAGGATGCCGTTGAGGATGCGGTTCTGTACAATCTCCGCTCTGAGAATCACATGTATTCTCATGGTCTTTCTGTTTTCTATTCGCTTAACGAAAACGGTGACAGCCTGGATCATTTTGCCAGAACCTGTAAGAATCCGGAGCAGCTTGCTTTTCTTGATTGTGTCACCATAGACTGGGATGCACCTGATTGGGTTTATGAGGATAATGCCAGGTATCCGGAACTGAACCGCAATGCCTATTTTGTCGTCCCTGAGGTTTCCTATTCGGAAGACAAATCCAAAGCATATCTGACATTAAAGTCCGGAAATGAATCCGCTGCGTATCTGTCGTACGCCCTGTATTACACGGATAATGATACCGGAATTGCGTACACACTGGGCGAAAGCGGAAACCTGATCCCTGAGGAGACGGAGGACGGTACATGTCGTTATGCACTTGGATTTGACGGGACGTGGCCTGCACTGGCCGGAAAACCACTGTGTATGTCCATAGCGGATGAAACGGAATCCTATATCCTTTACAACTCTCCGGCTATAGTCCAATTTGGCAGGATGCAGATGCGGATTATGGTCAATTATGATAAAGATGCCGGGGAAGAAGGCAATGAAGACACGTCAGAAGCCGTTCAGGAAGAAGCGTCAGAAGATGCTGCAGAAGATACAGCTGAAGACATCATTGAAGAAGAACCGGAAGTTCATAATGAGACGAAAGGCAGTCCGTATGAGCTGCTGGGATTCTGGGACGGCTATGATGCGCACACCGGCCTTCCCGGTAGAAATGTCCTCCCGGTGAGTAATCTTGAAGGGGAACCAGTTACTCTGTGTGATGCCGTATACAGCACCATGTATGAAAAGATCACGGAATACCTCGACAGCACGGAAACAGTGCTGACGGATGATACCGTGATTGAGAGGGAAAAACTGCCGACTGGAGAATACTGGATACGGTTTGTTGTCAGAGATATATTAAATCACACCACTTACAGCCAGTATTTCAAAGTCGGCTGGGACGGAGAATCGGTTTCCTTCTTATCGGAAGATGAGTAACGTCCTGGATGATCAAAAGGGACGGTTCCTGAGGAGTCAGAGAAAGAATCTGCTGGTTCTTTCTCTGACTCCTCTGCTGACGAAAGGCGATGAGATTTCCTCATCAATCTGAGAGCGGTATTCAGGAGAAAAGAAGCCTTTGGAGGTCCCTCTTTTTATGGGGGCTGCGGACAGTAACAGGATAGTGACATTTCCGTGACAATACATGTGTTATAGTATCCTCACGAGAACAGACAGACCAGAAAAGTCTGTTATTAAAGGAGGATAAATCATCATGAATAACAAAGGCATTGGAGCGATATTCTGTCTGATCGCAGCTGTTCTTGAGAGTGCGCATTATATTGCGGCAGCCATTTTCATGAGCAATGTAACGAGCTGGGATGGCGCATTATTCCAAGAGGGATTAAGGTATACCGGCAGTTTTCTGACCGTAACATCTGCTGCTGCCCTTATCACAGGAATAGGATTCCTGGGCTATGGCGTGTTTCGGGATTTCAAAAACAAAGGATATACAAAACAGATAATTACAAAATAATCAATTTGCCCCGTTTTACGTGCATCATGAGGGATTTGTCCTGCACTGTGAAGCGGGGCATATTGTATAGCCCTTTTTATACTTTTTTCAATGGATCTCACGGGGTTCTCCTGGGCTCCTGACAGTGTCTGTGCTGTTGGGTATAGCGAAATAGCCGTGCCTTATAGCGCGTTGCAGTCTTTGGTGGTATACTGTATCATGGTTTTATGTTTGTTTCACAAGCGAACTGTTATGACAGTACCCTGCGATGTACTATGGAAGAACCTTAAGGAAAGAGGACCGGTAAAATGGAAAAAGAAATAACGAAAGAAAAGAAGAGCAGATCATTAGTCAACAACCTTCTGTGGATCATAGTCCTTATGATTGTTCTGTATCTTTTCCTGTCACCCATTTTTTCGGTAGGCATATACCAGCTTCTGCGCCTTCTGCCGAACACTTCGCCGGCGATTACTTTTATCAATAGCAACTATACACCCGTACTCGGCGACATAATATCCCTGGT
>CADBNA010000240.1 GCA_902795835.1 uncultured Lachnospiraceae bacterium
ATAATGCCCGCGCTTTTGATAAAGGCCTGCCCGCTCCAGATAATCTCATAGACGGCGATCACCCTCGCAAGTGAAGTATCCTTAACCAGCGTGATGATCTCATTGGACATCGGCGGCACAATCCTTTTCACCACCTGCAGGAGAATAATCCGGTAGAAGATCTGCCTCTTCGTCAGGCCCAGTACCTGCCCCGCTTCATACTGACCCACGGGTATAGACTGAATGCCGCCGCGGTAGATCTCGGAAAAATAGCAGGAATAATTGATGACAAAGGCAACGAGGGCGGCCGTAAACCGCCCGGCATCCCCGGAGCCCCAGACATTCACGCCGAACAGAATGCCCGGGCCATAATAGATAACCAGCAGCTGCAGAAGCAGCGGGGTCCCGCGGATGATCCAGATGATAAACCGGACAGGCATCCGCAGCGGCAGAAAGTCACTCATGGAGCCAAAGCTGATGATCAGGCCCAGAGGCAGCGCCAGCAGAAGGGTCAGGCCGAACAGCCTTACAGTAGTCAAAAATCCTTCTAATAATGATTGTGTAACCGTCCAGAACATATCCGACCCTCTGCCTGTCCTTATTTGTTTTCTCCGGTAAAAGCCCCTGTCTTACTGCTCGATGATGGACTCCTGCACGCCGTACTTCTCGGCGATTTCCATCATTGATCCATCCTCGTAGAACTTGCTGAACTCATCATTGATATAGGCAGCCAGGTCTGAGCCTTTCCGGCAGCCGGCGCCGTACTTCTCTTCGGTCAGCTCCAGTGTGTGTGTCAGTTCCGGATAGCTGGTGTCTTCGCCGATCATGGCTCCCGCCATCAGCAGATCGATAATGCTGGCATCAGATGTGTTGGCCTGGACCTCCATCAGCGTATCAGCCTGGGAAGTAAGGGAAGTAAACTCAAAGCCGTTGTCTTTTGCCGCAGCTTCTCCGGCGGAACCGGCCTCAACCGCGAAGGTCAGTTCTTTCATGCTGTCCGCATCCGGGTAGTCCTTGGCTTTGTCAGCGGGCAGAACCACAACCTGTGCGTTATTGCAGTAGGGATTGGTGCATTCCATGGCATTCAGGACTTCATCCGTCAGGGTCATGCCGTTCCAGACAACGTCAATGCTCTTGTTCTCCAGCTCCAGAATCTTGTTGTCCCAGTCGATCTCGACAAACTCAACCTCAACGCCCAGATCCTCGGCGACCTTCTTTGCCATGTCTGCATCAAAGCCGATCCACTCACTGTTGTCATCCTTGTAGTCCATCGGAGCAAAGTCTGTGATGCCGACAATCAGTGTGCCCTTGTCCTGAATATAGGCTACATCGCTGTCCGTATCATCGGTCTTCTCTTCTGCCTCAGAGGAAGAAGCGGAAACGGCTTCCTCTGTCTCGGATTCAGCTTTGGAGGCCGCTTCCTCTGCCTCAGACTTGGCTTCGGATACAGCTTCCTCTGCCTCAGACTTGGCTTCAGATACAGCTTCCTCTGCCTCAGACTTGGCTTCAGATACGGCTTCCTCTGCCTCAGATGCGGCCTCGGATACGGCCTCTTCTGCCTCAGATGCGGCTTCCTCCCCCTCGGACTTGGCCTCGGATACGGCTGCTTCTGCCTCGGACTTGGCCTCAGATACGGCTGCGGTCTCTTCCGCAGCTTCCGGAGCCTCAGATGCGGCCTTTGACGTCGCTGTAGAGGAAGATCCTCCGCAGGCTGTCAGCGCTGCTGCCATCGCAAATACCAGGATGCTGCTGATCATTTTCTTTTTCATAGTAATCTCTTTCCTTTCTATTTATAGTAACATGCTGTACACAGCGTGACAGGCACTTAAACTGCTTTGGTGAAGCGTTTTCACTGCATTGCGTTAAAGTGCCCAACGAATGTCATAGTATCATTCCCGGAGGAATCTGTCAATGGGGATCTGCTCACGCCGCCTCGTCCAGTTCGTCGGAATCCCCTGTCTCCTCCGCCCCGAACTCTGCCCATTCGTTCATCATGCTGTCAAGAAGCTCATCATCATAATAGCCGGCGAAGGAGGGTGCTCCTTCCTCTACTCCGATAATGGAAACCAGTCTGTCAATTAGCGGGCTTGCCTTCGGCTGGATCGGCAAGTCAATACTGCAGCCCCCTTCCACGGTAACGCCCTGTGAATCTGTGAGCTGCCACTGGGCGCTCGACATCGCGTAACTGAGTCCCTGGGCCTCACTTCCGATCTGGACACAGCAGGATCCCCCGCTGGTGGGCTCTCCGATGAGCACCGCGCCTGCTTCCTGCGCGATGATCGGAAACAGGTTGCCGCAGGAGAACGCATGACGCGTCGTCAGCACACCATAGTTATAATCATAGTTCACTTCTTTGTCCTTCTCATCATATACACCGTCAAAATTCGCATCCGCCTCAAAGGTAAATGTCATCCTCTGACCCGTCACCTTCTGAATGCCGTACAGCTGCGTCTGTCCGGTGGTTACGGCGAGGATGGCCATCATCACGTCCGGGCTGCCGCCGCTGTTGCAGGTAAGGTCAAAAATGACGTTTTCAATATCCGGATTTTCCGCAGCCTTCCGAAGGCCTGTGATGACAATTCCCAGACAGTCCTCCGGGAAGTCTCCCTCCCCGCTGTAGTATCTGTTCCACGCGTCTTCATCCGGCATGAATCCGTCCAGCCGGATGATGGCCGTGCTGCCGTATTCACGGTAATTTTCGTCACCCCAGATGGATCTTCGCTGCAACGGTATCACTTCATGCAGGAGCTGTTTCATGGTGACCGGGCTGTCCAGTATATCCTTCAGCGGCGCCAGCTGTTTCTGAGCCGTCTGGCCGGATATATAGGCACTCTCCTGGGCCAGTGCCGCTCCGCTGGTAAACACGGTATGGCCGTCGCTCAGGCAGACCATAAACAGCTTATTTAAAGCAGCTGCATATTCCGCCAGACTGGGAGAATGCAGACCTTCTTTGATCGCGATGCCTTCTTCTCCCAGATCTGTCAATGCCTGGTCCAGTCCTTTTTCTGCGAGTTCCTCATCCAGCATGGCTACACCCGGATGTCCGAAAAAGTAGTCGAAGTTGAAGCAGAGATCCGCGTAACACTGCGCTATCATGTCCTCCGGCCTTTCCTGCCCCTGAAACTCCGCCTGAAAAACATCCGATTCCCAGAACCCTTCCGGGCTGGTCAAGTCAAGGCTCATCTTCTGGGCATACAGCTTTTCCCCGTTATAGAGCAGATGATTGGTGGCAATGTCCGTCATCATATTGGACAGTACGGAGACCGGCAGATAGATATCATCCTGATCCGCATAGATCCGGATCCCGTACCTGGCAAAATCAAGCACGACAGGCGAAGGCTCGTCCTCAAAATCCACTGCTGTAATGCGCACAAAACGGCAGGAAGTATCCTTCCACCCCAGCGCCTCATTTTCAAGAGGAAGCGGCAGGTCAAAAAAACGGCACCAGTTATTCACCGTGATCCTGCCGGCATCGACATCGCACTGCAGTTCTTCCCCGATCCCGTTCTCCAGGATGATCAGGCCATCCTCCTCCCGCAGGGTCAGAGACTGCCGCTTCATGAACTCGGAGTATTCATTCATGCCCATGTAGGGGATATTAGGCGTTTCTTTATAGAAGCGAAGGGGCAGCTCACCGGCATCTTCCCCCTCCCTTATGACTTTTGTGTCCTGCTGTGTGTATTCCGCCTCATCAGCCGCAGCCGGCAGGGAAAGCGCCAGAACCATGCAGAGAACCAGTAAACCTGAAAACCATCTTTTTCTCATGATCCGCCTCTCTTTCTGATCAGTCTGTATAAACCCGTGTTACCCTCTCTGAAATATTGCAGAGCATTTCGTAATTAAACCGTCCTGCCGGATCAGCCACTTCTTCAATGGGGATACTGCTGTCTCCGTCTCTTCCGGCCAGCGTCACCACGTCTTCCGTTCTGACCCCGGGGATATCGCTGACATCCACCATCATCTGGTCCATGCAGACACGGCCGAGAATCGGCGCATACTGCCCGCGGATCAGCACCCTTCCCTTTCCGGAAAGTGCCCGGGGATAGCCGTCGGCGTACCCTGCCGAGATGGTTGCAATCCGGGTTACGGGTTTTTCTGTCACGTAAGTGGCACCATAGCTGACGCCGATGCCCGGGCCTACATCCTTTACATGGATTACGCGGGAGCGCCATTGCAGAGCCGGAATCAGGTCCAGGTTTTCCTTCTGCACATCCTCGGAGGGATAGATCCCGTAGGTCACGATGCCGGAACGCACCATCCCGTACCGCCAGGTATCCCGGTCAAATTCCATTATGCCGGCACTGTTGCAGATATGCGGGATGGGGATGCGCACGCCGCGTGCATCCAGCATCTGCAGCATCCGTTCGAACTTCTCCTGCTGCATATGGCAGTATGTCTTGTCCTCCTGGTCTGCGCATGAAAAATGGGAAAACATGCCTTCTATTTCAAGATGGGGCAATGCCGCGATCCGGGCGATTGCATCCGCATCTTCCTCGGTTATCTGAAACCCGATTCTGGTCATGCCTGTATCCAGAGCGATGTGCGGCCGGGCAGTCAGTCCTGCTGAAGCCGCCGCCGCGCTGAGCGCTTCCGCGTCTTCCGGATGCCAGATGGCAGGGCGCACATCCGCCTCCAGAAGCTCCGGGTATTCGGAAGGAGACGTGTACCCCAGAATCATGACCGGCTTTGCGATTCCGGCCTGTTTCAGTTCCAGGGCTTCGTCCAGCGTTGCCACGGCAAAATAATCCGCCATATCCTCCAGCGCGCGCGATACCTGCACGGCCCCGTGCCCGTAGGCATTGGCCTTTACGACGGCCAGCAGCCTGACGCCCTCCGGAATGCGCGCTCTGACAGCACTGATATTGTGCCGGACCGCTTCCAGTGATATCTCGGTCCAGCAGCGCAGATAGCGGTCCCTTTTGTTTTCTGTGTAGTCCATATCCGGTAAAAATCTCCTTTTCTCTTTCCTGTTCCTGTCCGGACAGCTGCAGAAGCAGCGTTTATTTTCCTCTTGTTGTCACATACTGTACCACAATCCCCGCTGCCGCCAGCAGAACCAGAATCAGCAGCTGCAGCTCCTCGTCTCCCTGCAGTACCGGCACAAAAGACGGCAGGGCCCGCGCCACGGACAGCGCCCCTGCCAGAGAGCTGATCAGGATCACGGCGGGTCTGGCGAACTTCATGCCGATATATCCCACGATCAGGAAAGCGGCAACCCGCGCGGCAAAGCCGAAGATCTGCCATGCATCCCCCGCCGGAAAGCGTACGGATGCCATGGCCGAAAAAGCCATCAGGCCGCAGAACAGAAACACGCCGGCAAGATAGACTTTATGCGCCAGAAAACCGCACAGAATACCCGCTGCCAGGCCAATCACAATGGGCATGTACTCCCTGCCCGCCAGATCCGGGATCAGCATGGAAGACAGGAGATACCCGGCAATCAGTCCGGCTCCGAAACCGGACAGCGTGATCCAGAACCGGAGGAGCTTATATCCCGAAAAGCACTGCAGCAGTCCGATCAGGACAGTGCCCAGTGCCGGCAGCAGCGGTGCCGCCTGTATGAGTCGGTTCAGTTCCTGCAAGATTTATCCTCCCCTTTCATCCGCCTGTCCGCGTGATCTGCAGCTGTTCGCCGGCAAGCCGGTTCACGGCCTCTTCCATATTGAATCCGTCATCCTCCGGCAGGTTTTCCGTTTCGTCTTCGATCCAGAGTACAGTATTGTCATCCAGCTGTATCCAGACGTACAGCAGTCTGCACGGAAGTATATGACTGGTTAATTTGTAGTCATAGGTCAGCAGTCTGGCCTGCACTTCTCTCCCGTTAACGGTAAAGCTCCGGATGGAACCCGCGTTCAGGTGTTCTGTGCACGAAGAACCGTGTGCCGTTTTCAGAGAATCTTCCGAAAAATCCCGGTATGCGGTGTTTCTGAAACTATAGTCAATTTTTTCTTTCGTTCTCTCTGTTGAAGAATATTTGCGATCCTCTGACTCACAGCAGTAATAGTACTGTGCGCATGAAGTCTTGTACCAGTAAACGGATTCCGCACTCCCCTGCACAACAGGAAACTGCTCTCTCAGTTTATTCCCATATGATGTAGAAGGCGGAAGCACGGCCTGCCAGGTGCCTTCATTACTGGTTATCGTTTTTGCTGCCAGAGGAGAGGCGGCGTCTGTATTCAGGCCGTAGTCTCCCATGAACTGCAAAATCTCCACACAGCGCTTCTGATAGTCTTTGTCAGCCACAAACGCTTCTATTTCTTCTTTTGTGTCGTTTGCCGGCGTAAAGAACATCTGGCAGACCAGTACGCCATACCCGTCCCTGTCCTGCAGAAACTTGCAGTTCACAGCGCGTCTGCCCTCGGGCACATAGTAATACCGCAGCCAGGTCTGCCCGTTTACCGTGATTTCTTCCGGTTCCTGCTGTCTGTATCCGGTAAGATAACCCCAGAGGCCGGCCTCCATCTTCATGGCGGATTCTGCGTCTTTATACCGGTTGTCAAAACTGTAGTTCCAGTTAACTGCACTGCCGTCATCTCGCTTGGCAACGACAGAAAAGCTTCCCAGCCCCCAATTGACACTGTCCGCTTCGTTCCATTCCTCCTGCCAGGGAATCACCAGGACCTCCGGCTCCAGTCCGACCATGTCTCCGCCTGCGCTTTCCATATTCGTGATGTACACATCGGAACCGAAAACTGCCGTCTGTGACCCGATATTCTCAAAATCTATATAACTCTCCGGATGTGCTGTGTTATTCTCCTCCGCTTTTCCTGTGTAATAATTATACAGCGCCGCAGGCGGCTTTGCCTCGGCATCCATTTTATGGTCGATCTGAACCAGTGCGTAAATGATCCCGGCCAGCGCAAGCACCGTCAGCAGGGCTATCCATTTTCCTTTTCCGCCCTTCTTCTTTGCCGCCTGTCCAGTCTGTTTCCGGGAGACCGCCTGCGTGCGGTTTGCAGCGGATGTCCCGGCGGATCCAGATGTCTGGCTGCCGGGGAACGGCTGCCCACTCTGCTGCGGCATCCCCGCAACCCCCGATGTCTGGCTGCCGGGAGCAGTCTGCCGGTTCTGCTGCGGTGTCCCTGCCGATCCAGATGTCTGGCTGCCGGGAGCAGTCTGCCGGTTCTGCTGCGGTGTCCCTGCCGATCCAGATGTCTGGCTGCCGGGAGAGCTCTGACTGCTCTGCCGCGTCTCCTGCTCCGGCAATGCGATTCCGAACTCTTCCGGAGTCGGCTTCCTGTGGAGTGTACGTTTATTCAAGCTGCCCAATTTTCTGTCTCCCTGAACAAAAGTATTGCCTTTATTACTGTTGGCGTTGTAATCATTCTATTACTCCACTGTTCGTCTGACAACATTTTTCATCCGTTCTGCCGTTGATGCCTGCATTTGACGGCAGTTTCCGCATTTTGGGCAAAAAAAGAGAGCGCGAGACGGGATTCGAACCCGCGACCCCAACCTTGGCAAGGTTGTACTCCACCCCTGAGCCACTCGCGCACTTTTAAAAAGCAGATATTCGGTTTTCTGCCAAGCAGGTGATGGGAATCGAACCCACGTGTCCAGCTTGGAAGGCTGGTGTTCTACCATTGAACTACACCTGCAGACAAGAGGAAGTATACCCCTGTGCCGGCAGGTGTGTCAAGATTTTTTTCGTTTCGAAGCCCTCGTTAAATCACATAGTCATTTCCGGCTTCGCAGCTCCAGTTGAGCAGATCTTCCAGAGTATATTTGTCAACAACGCTGTTGATCGCCTCATCCAGTTCTTTCCACAGCCGCAGTGTTGCGCAGCCGGATGCACGGCTGCAGGTATTCGGCTGTGAGGCCAGACACTCGACCGGCACCAGCGGGCCCTCCGTGACACGGAGGATAGAGCCGACCGTATAAGATTCAGGCCGCCGCGCCAGCCGGTAACCGCCCTGCGGGCCTCTCACACTGACCAGATATTCTGCCCGGATGAGAGCAGAAACAATCTGCTCCAGATATTTTACGGAAATATCCTGTCTGACGGAAATGTCCCGGATCCTGACCGGCTCGCCGCTGTCATGCTGCGCGATGTCAAGCATCATGCGCAGCGCATATCTGCCTTTTGTTGAAATCTTCATGTCTTACCTCATTAAAGAGAACCAGTCCTCTTCTCAGCTCTCAAACAGGGGTGTTGAATAATATCTGTCCCCGCTGTCCGGAAGAAGGGCTACTATGGTTTTTCCCTTATTCTCCGGTTTCTTTGCCTCCTGGATTGCCGCGTAGAGTGCTGCCCCGGAAGAAATGCCGACCAGAACGCCTTCCAGGTGCGCCAGCTCTTTCGCTGTCTCAAACGGCACCTCGTTGTCTACCGGAACCACAGCGTCATAGATGCCGGTATCCAGAACCGCCGGTACAAAACCTGCTCCGATTCCCTGTATCTTGTGCGGCCCGCCGTGTCCCTCGGTCAGAACGGGTGACGTGGCAGGCTCCACGGCTATCAGCTTTATCTCCGGTTTCTTTTCCTTCAGGAATTTTCCGACGCCGGTCAGAGTGCCTCCGGTACCGACACCTGCTACAAAAATATCCACAGCTCCGTCCGTGTCCTCCCAGATCTCCGGGCCGGTCGTCGCATAGTGAATGGCCGGATTCGCCGGATTGTCAAATTGTCCAGGGAGAAACGCGTCGGGGGTCTCCGCAACAATTTCCTTTGCCTTTGCGATCGCACCTGACATGCCCTTGCTGCCATCCGTGAGAACGATCTCGGCGCCATAGGCCTTCAGGATATTCCGGCGCTCCACACTCATCGTTTCCGGCATCGTCAGGATCAGCTTATACCCGCGGGCAGCCGCCACAGATGCCAGGCCGATTCCAGTATTGCCGGAAGTGGGCTCTACGATCGTGGCTCCGGGAAGCAGTCTGCCGCTCTTCTCCGCATCTTCGATCATGGCTTTGGCAATCCTGTCCTTCACGCTGCCCGCCGGATTAAAGTATTCCAGCTTCAGCAGCAGAGTGGCCTGCAGATCATATTTTTTCTCAATATTAACCGCCTCAAGAAGCGGGGTTCCGCCGATCAGTTCTGTTGTTCCTCTGAAAATCTTTGCCATGGTATCGTCCTCCCTGTTCTATTTCCTACTTGATAGATATGATTATAGGGAATAGTGCAGGGGATGTCAACTGTTTTTTTATACACTGTCATTGAGAAAAGAGTGACTGCTGTCAAAGGCTGCAGCAATGACAGCCCCGGATTCGTCAAATACAAACTCCAGGAAATTTCCTTCCCATATGTAGCTCCAGAAAGTTTTTCCGAGAATCTTTTCCACTGTCTCCTGATTATTCTCATAGTCATGAAACAGCCGGTAGAACACACTGTTCTGGGAAACACTGCCCGTAACAGACGGGGTTCCGTATGCATTCGACACTTCATCAGCGGAACTGCCGTTTTGTATGCCGCGCGCCGTTACAATATTTCCTTCATCTGAAAAGGCCAGGCCATTCCCTACCGCAAACTTCAGGGCCGGATCCTTTCCTTCGTCGTATTCATCGGTATCATAATAATAAAAGTCATTCTCGCTGAGGGCGCCTCCGGCCGGTACACCCATCTCGGCCAGCCACTGCTGCAGAGACGGATAGGCAGAGGCTGTCTCACCCTGCGCAGAGGCAGAGGCGTCAGCTGAAGAATCGTCTGTCCCGGAGGACGCACTTCCCTCCGTCGCAGTGCCCTGCCAGGCATATGCCACAGCTTCCTGAAGGCCATAGTTTTCCGCAATAGACTGCATTGTGCCGTCCTTATACATCTCATAAAAGATGTCATTCAGCGCGGCTGCCAGGTCAGAATCCTTTCTGCAGCCGACTGTGAAGCCCGTATCCGTCAGGGGGAATTTCCACGTCAGCTCCGGATAGGCCCCTCCCTCTCCGACAAGTGAGCCGGTCAGAATCAGGTCAATGACCGCGGCATCGGCGCTGCCGGAAGCTACCATTAACACGGCATCCACTTCCGAATCTGCCAGGACAGAATCAGCAATCAGACCCTGCGCAGCAAGATCCTCGGCAGCCTCCTGACCCTGTGTATCTCTCCCTGCAGCTATTACGAGGCCGGCTTCTCCAAGGTTGGCGACAGACTGGTAAAGGTCTGCTTCATCCTGCCGCAGGACAATAACCTGAGGCGCCGCGCAATAGATATCCGTGCATTCCATGGAATCCGCATAATAGGTATTCGTTTCCGATCCGGTCTCCAGACCGTTCCAGACAACATCAATAGTCCTGTTCTCCAGATCTGTCGTTTTCGAGTCCCAGTCGATTTCGACAAACTCCGCCTCCACTCCCAGACGGGAGGCAGCTTCCCTTGCCAGATCGGCGTCAAAGCCGGTCCAGTTTCCGTCATCTCCCAAATAATCCAGAGGCGGATACGCGGTAATGCCCACAAGGAGCACTCCGCTTTCCCTAATCCGCCCTGTATCGCTGCTTCCCCCGGCATCATCAGATCCGGTTTCCGCCTGGCCTGTATTACTTTCCGCAGCAGCAGCTGAAGAGTCCGTCCCGGCGGTCTCCTCTGCCGGTTCGGGTGTCTCATCTCCCGGTCTGGCGGCCGGAGTGATTAGAATGTCCTCCAGCTTTGGCGTCGGGATAGGGCTGAAGGATAAGGTCCCGGAAGAAGAGCTTCCTCCCGAACCGCCGAAAGAATACCAGCCGGTAAGTTTTCCAATATAACGCGCTGCATAAAACACAAGCACGGCAATGATCAGGCGGACTATCCAGCTGACGAACCTCTTCCCGGCGGACGGGCGCGCCGGTGCCGGCGTGCCTGTATGGGAAGGTCCTCCTGTCCTTTGACCTGCAGATCCGGCAGCGTTCCCCGAAGAATAAGAATTATTCGGGCTCTGTCCGGCACCGGGAGCTTCCCGGTATCCTCCCTGATATGTCTGCCCTGCCGGGCCTTTTTCCGATCCCTTTGCTGTCTCTCCCGCAGCAGATCCCTCCGGTTTTCCGCCGGCGGCGCTTTCAGGTCGCAGACCATATTCCTGCGCCGTTGCATCTCTGTGCAGGGTTCTTCTGCCGAGTATGTTTCCTGTTTTCTCTTCCATCTTGTTGTCCTCTGCTTTGTGCAGCCCCCTGACAGGCATCCGGCTGTACGGTGCCCGCCGTCATCCGAAATCTGTCTGTCATTCCCGGATTGATTTATACATAAAATTCTTTTATCCCAGTGGATTGGCAAAAACCCCCTCCACAGTGCGGTCAATAGATCAACATTGTTCCGGAGTCCTTTACCGGAACACATCGATCTTTTCAGATTCCGTGTAGATATCCTCCGTGCCGACGCAGAGCGTGACAACGCCTTCATATTTCTTCAGAATGCCGATCCGGATATCACCGTCTCCGGGCGGTAATGCCAGGGAAATCGTTTTGCTTACCTTCGGTCCCCCGGATTTCTGGACATAGTAGGTGAGCTCCATGGAAGCGGTATGAGGACGCACAAAGTTTTCCGGAAACCAGCTGATTACGCCCGCCGTAATACTGCCGCAGTCAGCCAGACGGATCATATCCGTTTTCGCCAGCCTCAGCGCACCATCCTTCAACTCATGGCTGTACACGAATACACCCACCTCATATTGTCCGCCCATCTCCCGGCGGTACTGCTCTGCCATGGCAGCCAGCCTGCTCCCCGCATCTGCCGTCTCGCCAATCTGGACAATAGAAGGAAAACCGCAGTGACCGCAGGCCGCTGCCCCTTCCTCAATCGTATAGCCGCATACATAGCATTTCATTCTCTCTGCCTCCTGCCATATTTCTTTCTTCTCTGAATATATTTGGGCTTATCTGACAGTATCGGTACCTGCCAGTGCCTCCGCGGCCTCACGCAGGGATTTCCCGCAGCGGGTCAGCCGTAAACTGATCTCTCTGAGATTGTCTTTCAGC
>CADBNA010000241.1 GCA_902795835.1 uncultured Lachnospiraceae bacterium
CTGAGAAGATCCCGCGCAGCAGCCGTCAATATCGTTCCGAACAGCACCGGTGCTGCAAAAGCCATCGGCCTGGTTATTCCGGAACTGAACGGCAAGCTGATCGGCGCTGCTCAGCGTGTTCCGACCCCGACCGGTTCCACTACCATTCTGAACGCGGTTGTAGAGGGTGACGTTACTGTTGACGGCATCAATGCCGCCATGAAGGCAGCATCCAATGAGTCCTTCGGATACACCACAGACGAGATCGTATCCAGCGATATCATCGGCATGCGCTTCGGTTCTCTGTTCGATGCTACCCAGACCATGGTTCTGCCGCTCGGCAACGGCACCACACAGGTACAGGTCGTCTCCTGGTATGACAATGAGAATTCCTACACCAGCCAGATGGTCCGCACAATCAAGCACTTCGGAAAGCTGTTAGGCGCATAAGCCGCAGAGCTGCCGCAGGAACGACAGAAGGACGGCAGTGCGAGCCCATTTGAGGGACTGCTTATCCTTGAGGATCCAACGGGATCCGGTCTGCTAATGGGCCGGGTCCCTTTTTAAGTATTCATGAGTCTGGAGGTATACAGATATGGGACTGAACAAAAAGTCTGTTGACGACATCAATGTAAAGGGCCAGAGAGTCCTGGTGCGCTGTGATTTCAATGTTCCCCTTAAAGACGGGAAGATCACGGATGAGAACCGTCTGGTGGCGGCGCTTCCCACCATCAGGAAACTGATCGGTGACGGCGGAAAAGTGATCCTCTGCTCCCATCTCGGCAAGCCGAAGGGAGAGGCGGTTCCTTCCCTGTCTCTGGCACCGGTAGCGGCCCGCCTGTCGGAACTGCTGGGACAGGAAGTAAAGTTTGCCGCGGATCCGGAAGTCGTCGGACCGAACGCAAAGGCAGCCGTGGAAGCAATGAAAGACGGGGATGTGATTCTCCTGGAGAATACCCGGTACCGTGCGGAAGAGACGAAAAACGGAGAGGCTTTTTCAAAAGAACTGGCTTCCCTTGCGGATGTCTTTGTCAATGACGCGTTTGGCACCGCGCACCGCGCGCATTGCTCGAACGTAGGCGTGACGCAGTATGTAAATACTTCTGTCGTCGGCTACCTGATGGAAAAGGAGATCAACTTCCTGGGCAATGCCGTTGAGAATCCGGTCCGCCCGTTCGTGGCCATTCTGGGCGGCGCCAAGGTGGCAGACAAGCTGAACGTTATCTCCAATCTTCTGGAGAAATGCGATACACTGATCATCGGCGGCGGCATGGCCTATACATTTATCAAGGCAAAGGGCGGCGAGATCGGCAAATCCCTTCTGGACGACACAAAGATCGACTATTGCCGGGAGATGATTGAAAAAGCCGAAAAGCTCGGCAAAAAGCTGTATCTGCCCGTTGATACGGTTATTACGGCTGAATTCCCGAATCCGATTGATGCCGAGATCGCAACCGAGATCGTTGATTCCGATAAGATCCCCGCAGACCGCATGGGAATGGATATCGGACCGAAGACGATCGCCATGTATGCCGATGCCGTCAAGAGCGCGAAGACCGTTGTCTGGAACGGACCGATGGGCGTCTTTGAGAACCCCATCCTTGCGGCAGGCACAAAGGCCGTGGCGGAAGCGCTGGCGGAGACTGACGCCACTACAATCATCGGCGGCGGCGATTCTGCGGCAGCCGTCAATCAGCTGGGCTATGGCGACAAGATGAGCCACATCAGCACCGGCGGCGGCGCTTCTCTTGAGTTCCTGGAGGGCAAGGAGCTTCCGGGCGTAGCGGCGGCTAACGACAAATAAGAGTTGTTATAAATCATATTTTTTAAAGACAGGAGGCTGATACCAATGGCAAGAAGAAAAATTATTGCTGGCAACTGGAAAATGAACATGACCCCGAGTGAGGCTGTTGCTCTGGTCGAGACACTGAAACCCCTGGTTCAGAACCCGGAGGTTGATGTTGTATTCGGCGTGCCGGCGATCGACATCATTCCTGTTGCGGAAGCCGTAAAGGGAACCGCGATCGCAGTTGCTGCAGAGAATATGTATTTTGAGGACAAGGGAGCCTACACGGGCGAGATCGCTCCGGCAATGCTCAAAGACGCAGGCGTGCAGTATGTCATTCTCGGTCATTCCGAGAGAAGAGACTATTTCAAAGAGACCTCTGAGGACGTCAACAAAAAGATGCTGAAGGCATTTGAATACGGAATCATCCCGATCATGTGCTGCGGCGAGTCCCTGGAGCAGAGAGAACAGGGCATCACAATGGACTGGATCCGCCAGCAGGTAAAGGTCGGGTTCCAGAATGTGACCGCCGAGCAGGCAAAGACTGCAGTCATCGCCTACGAGCCGATCTGGGCGATCGGTACCGGCAAGACCGCGACAAGCGAGCAGGCAGAGGAAGTCTGCAAGGGCATCCGTGAGTGCATCGCAGAGATCTATGACACCGATACAGCTGAAGCAATCCGTATCCAGTACGGCGGTTCTGTCAATGCGGGAAATGCGGCTGAGCTGTTTGCCATGCCGGACATCGACGGCGGCCTTGTAGGCGGCGCGTCCCTGAAGCCGGATTTCGGCAAAATTGTTTGCTATAAATAAGAGTTTGCTTCCGGGGCGCCATGCCCCGGATATCACAGACATCATGGTACGGCATTAAAAGAAAAAAATAACAGTATTCTGGAGGAAATAACAGTATGGCAAACAAATGGGTCTATTTGTTCACCGAAGGTAATGCCAACATGCGTGAGCTGCTTGGCGGCAAGGGCGCCAACCTGGCAGAGATGACCAACATCGGTCTTCCGGTTCCGCAGGGCTTCACGATTACAACAGAAGCCTGCACCCAGTACTATGAGGACGGGCGGGAGATCAATCCGGAAATCCGCGGTCAGATCGAAGAATACATCGGCAAGATGGAAGAGATCACCGGAAAGAGATTCGGAGACAAGGAAAATCCGCTTCTGGTTTCCGTCCGCTCCGGCGCCAGAGCCTCCATGCCCGGTATGATGGACACGATCCTGAATCTGGGCCTGAATGAGGAAGTCGTGGATGTCATTGCCGCGAAGTCCGGCAATCCGCGCTGGGCCTGGGACTGCTACAGAAGATTTATTCAGATGTACTCCGATGTCGTCATGGAGGTGGGCAAGAAGTATTTTGAAG
>CADBNA010000242.1 GCA_902795835.1 uncultured Lachnospiraceae bacterium
GAGGAGCTGATCGAGGCATACGCCTGGGAAGCAAAGCGGATCAGCAAGAGTGACCGGGAAATAGCCCAGCGCCTCATCAAGAAGGAACTGAAACGCCGGTTCAACGCTACCCTCCGGCTCCTGGACGACGAACAGACCACGCAGAATCCGAAAGGAACCTACCGGTACCTGCTGAACGAGTAAGGCAGGCACCCGGACAGGAGGCCCCACGAAGGGCCTTTTGCTCGTTACAAAATACACAGTTTTCCGCAGGGATCTTTGTGTAGATTATGCCTCCGAAAGCAGTGGATATATATCTGCTTTAGAGTGATATATAGACTACCGAAAGGAAAACAAAAAACGGAGGAACCGAACATGAAAAACACAACCTACACCTTCAGAAAAGACGGAAAAGCCTACAGCGCAAACGGAAAGAACCGCTTCGAAGCCCAGGATCAGATCGAGCTGGCCTTCGGGATCAGTCTTTCCGGAGCAACCTTCGAAGAGATTTACAAACTAAGAGTAGTCAGGACCGGCAATGTTCGCTAAGAAGGGAGGAACGGACATGACGATCAACGAAGCGATGAAGTCCCTGAGACTGCCAAACCCCACCACACCGGAAGACCTCGAATGCCGCTTTAGCAAGGTCCTGACCTTCGGAGACAAGGTTCTCCTGGCGGGCCATTACTGGGGCGGGAAAGGCAAGCCGAGTTACTTTGGAGCCGCCTACGAATTCCTGACCGACGACACTTCCTGCGAAGGCACGATCGGACTCAGGGCAGTCAGTGAGGTTGAATTCGAAGACGATGGCCACGCAATTGCCTGGGCGATGCAGCAGTAACGAAGGCAGGAGGTTTCCAGTATAACAGATATCCACCCGATCATATCGGCGAGCCAGCCCATCCGGGCTGTATCTCGTTATCATAAGTCGCGTCGGTTCCGACAGCGGCTATTTTTGTATCTTGGAGGCTGGGATGAAATTCAGCATAGACCGAAAAGACCTACCTTACGATGCAATGGTACCGGACGCATCGTGGCTGGCTCCCTATGAGGAAGAAGGAACGGATGATGAGAAAACTGAAGAACTACAAACCTACAAATTTCATGGCAGAGGATTCCTACTACGACGAATACGCCGCAGATTTTGCAGTTGCTTTCATCGAAAGCCTCAAACACACCAAGGGTGAATGGTATAAAAAACCATTTGAGCTGATCGACTGGCAGGAGCAGATCGTGCGTGACGTGTTTGGAACCATGAAGCCAAACGGCTATCGGCAGTTCACGACTGCCTACGTGGAGATCCCGAAGAAGATGGGCAAGAGTGAGCTCGCTGCTGCCATCGCACTCTATCTTACCTGCGCGGACGGTGAACAGCGTGCCGAGGTCTACGGCTGTGCCGCTGATGTCAATCAGGCAAAAATCGTCTTTGATGTGGCAGTGGATATGGTGATGCTGTGCCCTGCACTAGAGCACCGGGTGACGATCAATAAGTCCACCCGTACCATTATTTATAATCCGACCAACAGCAAATCCACGGTGCTGTCAGCAGACGTAGCAAACAAGCATGGTTTCAATACACACGGAGTCATCTTTGATGAGCTGCATACCCAACCCAATCGGAAACTGTACGATGTAATGACCAAAGGAAGCGGCGATGCCAGAAAGCAGCCGCTTTTCTTTTTGATCACAACAGCCGGTGACAACACCAACTCCATCTGCTGGGAGGTCCACCAGAAAGCACTAGATATTCTGGAGGGCCGGAAAATCGATAAAACCTTCTATCCTGTGATCTACGGTGCTGCCGAGGATGATGACTGGACAGATCCGGAGGTTTGGAAGAAAGCTAATCCGTCCCTGGGCATCACTGTGGACATTGAAAAGGTACAGGAAGCCTGCGACTCTGCCAAACAGAATCCCGGCGAGGAAAACAGCTTCCGGCAGCTTAGACTTAACCAATGGGTAAAGCAGTCTGTCCGCTGGATGCCGATGGACAAGTGGGATAAATGTGCCTTCCCGGTGAATGCGAAGGCGCTGGAAGGCCGTGTCTGCTACGGCGGTCTTGATCTTTCTTCTACTACGGACATCACTGCTTTTGTGTTAGTCTTTCCTCCAGAGGATGAGTATGACAAATATCAGGTCCTCCCATACTTCTGGGTGCCGGAGGATACATTGGATATCCGTGTCCGGCGAGACCATGTGCCCTATGACGTCTGGGAGAAACAGGGCTTCCTATATACCACGGACGGTAACGTGATCCACTATGGCTTCATTGAGAAATTCATTGAGGATCTGGGTGATAAATACAATATCCGCGAGATCGCCTTCGACCGCTGGGGAGCCGTGCAGATGGTACAAAATCTGGAAGGCATGGGGTTTACTGTTGTCCCCTTTGGGCAGGGCTTTAAAGATATGAGTCCTCCCACGAAGGAGCTCATGAAGCTGACGCTGGAAAAGCGCATCGCCCACAGTGGCCACCCGGTGCTGCGCTGGATGATGGACAACATTTTCATCCGTACTGATCCGGCTGGCAACATCAAAGCGGATAAAGAAAAATCAACCGAAAAGATCGACGGTGCCGTCGCCACAATCATGGCCCTGGATAGAGCGATCCGGTGCGGCAACGTCTCCACTGCTTCTGTCTATGATGACAGAGGCATTTTGTTTATTTGAGAAAGGCAGGTGATCTAAATGGGAATCTTAAGTGCCCTCTTCCATTCACGGGACAAGCCCACAAATGCGACGAACGGTAGCAGCTACCGTTTCTTCCTCGGCGGCAGCACAGCTGGCAAAGCAGTTACAGAACGATCGGCTATGCAAATGACGGCGGTATATGCCTGTGTGCGTATTCTCTCTGAAGCCATCGCAGGCCTGCCGCTACACCTGTACTGCTATAAGGGAGACGGCGGCAAGGATAAAGCAATCGATCATCCGCTGTACCTGCTGCTTCATGATGAGCCCAATCCGGAGATGACCTCCTTTGTCTTCCGGGAAACACTTATGACACATCTGCTCCTGTGGGGCAATGCTTATGCGCAAATCATACGGAACGGCAAAGGTGAAGTCATAGCCCTGTATCCTCTCATGCCAAACCGCATGACAGTTGATCGCGATTCCTCCGGACGCCTCTATTACAGCTATCAGATGGCAAACTCCGACGCGCCGACTATGGAACCAGGCACGGTGATCCTCAAACCATCAGATGTGCTGCATATCCCGGGGCTTGGCTTTGACGGGCTCGTTGGCTACAGCCCTATCGCGATGGCTAAGAACGCGATTGGTCTTGCCATTGCCACGGAGGAATATGGTTCTCGCTTCTTTGCCAACGGTGCGACGCCAGGTGGTCTTTTGGAATATCCTGGCACAGTCAAAAACCCTGACAAGATACGTGAGAGCTGGAACAAAGGCTTCTCCGGCAGCCAGAACGCCGGGAAGGTCGCCATCTTGGAGGAAGGCATGAAATATACGCCGATCTCCATCGCACCGGAGCAAGCGCAGTTCCTCGAGACCAGAAAGTTTCAGATCAACGAAATTGCCCGTATTTTCCGGGTACCTCCACACATGGTGGGTGATCTGGAGAAATCGAGTTTTTCGAATATAGAGCAACAGAGCCTTGAGTTTGTAAAATACACACTTGATCCTTGGGTAGTCCGTTGGGAGCAATCGCTCTCGCGGGCTCTTTTTACGCCTGAAGAGAAAAAGAAGTATTTCTTTAAATTCAATTTGGAGGGGCTCTTGCGCGGCGACTATCAAAGTCGCATGAACGGGTACGCCACCGCAAGACAGAACGGCTGGATGAGTGCCAACGATATCCGAGAGTTGGAAAACCTTGACCGTATTCCTGCAGAGGAAGGCGGCGACCTGTACCTCATCAACGGCAATATGCTCCCTTTAGTCAGCGCGGGAGCTTTTGCAGATATTAATCCTGGAAAGGAGGAAACGAACCCTGATGAACAAACCAAAGAAGTTCTGGAACTGGAGAAATCAGGTAGACGACGCTGACCCGAACGAGCCTAGGATTCTTGAGCTCTACGGGACGATCGCATCGGAGAGCTGGTTTGACGATGATGTCACCCCCCAGATGTTTAAGGATGAACTCTTCGCTGGTGACGGCGACGTGGTCATCTATCTGAACAGTCCGGGTGGGGATTGTATCGCTGCAAGTCAAATCTACACGATGCTCATAGACTACAAAGGAAATGTCACGGTCAAGATCGACGGCATCGCTGCTTCTGCTGCTTCTGTCATTGCAATGGCAGGTACGGAAGTCCTTATGGCCCCCACCAGCCTTATGATGATTCACAATCCCATGACGGCAGCGTTCGGAAGCAGGGATGAAATGGAAAAAGCCATTGAAATGTTAGAGGAGGTCAAGGAAAGCATCATCAATGCTTACGAAATCAAGACTAATCTTTCCCGTGCAAGAATCTCTCACCTGATGGATTCCGAAACATGGATGAATGCAAAACGCGCCATTGAGCTCGGTTTCGCAGACGCCATGATGACTGAGGAGAAAATCAAGGCAGAAATGCCCGCCTTTGAATTCTCCGACCGGGCTGTGGAAATGGCCCTCGTAAACAAGATCACAGCAAAAAACCGGCAGAATGAGCCGGTAAAACATGGCCGCTCCATCGATGAACTGATGGAACGGCTTTCTCTTTTGACCAATTAAGGAGGATTTCATTATGACTATCATCGAACTTAGAAACAAGCGCGCACAGAAACTGGCTGCTGCTAAGGCGTTTCTTGAGGCCAAGCGCAATGCAGAAGGCTTCCTCTCTGAAGAGGATGATGCTGTTTATACCGGTATGGAAACTGACATCACAAACCTCGGTAAAGAAATCAGCCGCATGGAGCGTCTGGAGACCATGGACGCAGAACTCTCCCGCCCGGTGAGCACTCCGATCACCGAGAAACCCGCCTCTCCTGTCAAGATGGATACCAAGACTGGTCGCGCTTCTGATGCCTACAATCAGGCTTTCTGGAATGTCACTCGTCGCAAGGACTCCCTGACACCGGAGATGAAAAATGCCCTGCAGGAAGGTGTGGATTCCGAGGGCGGCTACCTCGTCCCTGACGAATTCGAGCGCACTCTGGTCCAGGGCCTGAATGAGAGCACTGTGATCCGTGCCAATGCTCATGTCATCACGACATCCAGCGGCCTGCACAAGATCCCCGTCGTAGCTTCCCACGGCTCCGCCGCATGGATCGACGAGGAAGGTGCCTATACTGAAAGCGACGATGTCTTCGGCCAGGTTCAGCTGGATGCCCATAAGGTCGGCACCATTATCAAGGTGTCCGAGGAGCTCCTCAACGATGCGGCCTTTGATCTGGAGGGCTATATCGCCTCCGAGTTTGCACGCCGTATCGGCGACAAGGAAGAAGAAGCTTTCCTTATTGGCAACGGCACCTCCAAGCCGACTGGCATCCTCAATGCTACGGGTGGTGGCGAAGTTGGCGTCACTGCTGCCAGCGCAACAACCATCACTGCTGATGAGCTGATCGACCTGTACTTCAGTCTCAAGGCTCCGTATCGCAAGAAAGCCGTATGGGTGCTGAATGATCTGACTATCAAAGTCATCCGCAAGCTGAAGGACAAAAACGACCAGTACCTGTGGCAGCCTGCCCTCCGCGACGGTGACGTTCCCACGATCCTCGGCAGGCCGTACTTCACTTCTGCCTATATGCCGGAAGCAGCTGCCGGTGCCAAGACCATCATCTTCGGTGACCTC
>CADBNA010000243.1 GCA_902795835.1 uncultured Lachnospiraceae bacterium
AGAGCTTTTCGGCATTCCCGAGCCAGAAATCCTTTTCCGTAAATTCCGTGGGGGCGAAATCGCCGCCGATCAATATTTTCATGAATGGCCTCCTTTTCAGCAGTTGCTTTACGTACGCCTGCGGGAACGGCAATGCCGTCTGTCCCCGCAGGCTGGATACGAAGAGATCCTTACCATCACTCAGCGTACAGCTGGCGCTGGGACAGGGGATACCCTCTGCGAACGCATCCGGCGAGTACGTGCCCGAGACCGGCCGAATCTTAGATGGACGGGGCATGCCTGTCCCGGACATCTTAGATGAGCAGGCTCGGGCCGGCGCAGCAGCGGACGCAGAAGGTATCCCCTGTTCCAGCGCCCGCGTCCGTCTTCTTCTCATTTTTTCAATGCAGCTTCAGCATCCGTGCATACTTCGCCTCATACTCCTCCGGGTGAAACTTGTTGTACCCCGCGCCGTGGTACAGCGTGATCTCGCTGAAATACATCCGTCCCTCCAGCTCATAGAAGTCCACGCGCACATAGCGGAAGTTTTTCGCGATCTGATTGCCGAACTCGATCATCTTGTCGAGGCAGGCAGGCCGCGGCTCCGTCACCGGCCGGTCGACTTTCTTGTACTTGACATCGGATACCCACTGAAATGGCAGCAGTTCCCACTCAGGCGTAAACAGGGTACGGAATCCCTCCCCTTCACGGTCAATGACATAGTAGACAAAGGCCAGTTTTCCGTTGAAGTAATGAAGCTTTACATCATTCGGTATGCGTCCCTCACTGTCTGTAAGCAGCGGCTCCACTATGATGCATGGCTTTATGTTCTTGTACTGCCATTCCTGGGTCCTGTAATAATAGTTCAGGTGCATCCAGCGGCGGCATTTGTTCCGCAGTTCTTTGAAATTGACCTCATTCTTGTCCCGGATGATCCGCCAGGTGCCGGCTCCCGTATTGGCTTTTACCACACAGGGGTAATCCGGCAGATTATCATACGTGACCTCACGCCAGTTTTCCGTCCGAAAGACGATCGGAACGGTGTACTCCTCTCCGAAATTCTTTTTCAGGTACTCCCGCACCCGGTATTTATCGGCACACATGGTGCAGAACGGGCGGTGATCATGCAGCTTGAGCCACTGCAGCTTTTCATTCAGGCGTTTCGGATGGTCAAGATCCGGCCTGCAGCCCATCCTTTCCGTGTATTTTTTCTCGATAATCCTGCGGTCTCCCAGAACCTTTGCCGGTATCACATATTTGACCTGGTGCTGGATCCACCGCAGATAAAAATTGTCTTTGATCTGCTCTTTCAACGTATACTTTTTCATACTGAAGCCCTCCCGGGACAGGAATACCTGCCTGATACCGCATTTTCAGCTGTTCCGCCTATGCCCGTCTGTGTCCCAGCCTTCGCCGGATCACGCCTGTCAGATAGAGCACATACGGACGGTTCAAAACAATGTTTGCCAGAATACAGATGACGAGTGCTACGATCCCGATGCACAGCGACATGATAAACCACTGGAAATAGCCAGTGCAGTCATGGATCATGTGAAATGTCCCTGCCGCCATCAGGGCGGCCGTAACCGCGTCAATTCCCATGCTTTTCCAGAATTTTCCCATCGGCCGCACCATAATGTTCCTGCTCAGATACCACACCAGATACAGCGTCCGGTAAACCATCGCAGCCAGTGTGCCTATGGCGACGCCGATAATGCCCAGGCGCCACACCATCAGCAGGGAAACTCCTATGTTGATGCCGGCTTCAATCAGTGAAGACGTCTGTGTCTGCCGGAAGTGGCCGGCTGATTTGATCACCGCAAAATACGGCATGCGTATGCAGTAGGCGCAGTAAGCCAGGCACAGAAGCAGGGCAAACAGAGGCGCTCTGTATTCCGCATCCGTGACATCTCTGGTATAGACCATGACGAAAGGAACGATTGCCTCTGCTGCAATAGTATACAGCAGAATCACTTCCATGTGGATGGCCCATTCGATCTTGTCGAAGGCCTCATTGAGAAGCCGGATCTCCCGCCGCGCGTACATATCGCCGAGCAGGGCCCTGGTCCCGTTTACGGTTGACTCCACAATCAGTTCCAGCCCGTGAACTACCAGAAAATATACACTGTATACAGACACCTGCTCCAGTGTGGAAAAAAGCGTCAGAACCACCATGTCGGTGTTCATGTTCACAATATTGGCCATATGCTGGGCAAAGCCGTTCCACTTCTGCGTAACAGGATCCTGTTCATAGGGTTCATGCCAGTTGATCTGGTAATGTGTCCTGACATAGTACCGCAGATAAAGGGGCCGCAGAAGATACAGGATAGAGGTGGTCAGTTTCACAAGCTGGATGGAAGCGCCCATCCGGATCAGAACGGCGGAAATGACTGTGTTCAGGATAATCGTGATCATGGAAGCGATCTGATTGATGTAGCCCTTCTGATCGGCTTCCAGTATGACGCTGTTCGTGACGCCGAACCCATACTGGCCGACGGAAGAAAGCGCGATCGCCAGAATCAGGGTTGCCGTATACAGGAACCCGAATTCCGTTACAAACATGGGATATAATACCGTCAGTCCGCCGACGAAAACCAGGAAGACAGCCAGAATCCGGTAATAAAAACGCTGGCCCGACGTCAGCACGCGGCTCACCGCGCGCATGTCCCCGTCCGCCAGAGGCTTAAAAAGGCAGGCCTGCAGTACAACGCCCATCCCGGCGTCAAATACATTTGCAATTGTCAGGAATTGTGTAATGGAAGAAACCAGGCCGTTGACCCCTGACCCGAACCGTGTCAGAAAAAGCCGCGGCAGAATAAATCCGCAGATCACCGTGACCATCTGCCGGATCATGGAGAAGGATGTGTTGTAAACAAATCGCCTTTTTCTGTTCATGATAGCTGTTTTCCGATTTCTTTTCCGGAGCACTCCTTGCAAAAAGAGAGTCCTGAATATATACTTAATAAGTCCAGTCCCGAAGACCGGCAAGGAGGCATGTCATGAAAATATCCGTAGCCATGACCACATACAATGGAGAAAAATATCTCCGCAGGCAGCTGGACTCCCTTCGTCTTCAGCAGCGTCCGATCGATGAACTTATCATCTGTGATGACTGCTCTTCGGACGCCACATGGAACCTTTTGCAGGAATACAAAAACGAGTATCCGGCATTCCCCATGTTTCCGCACCGGAATCCGGAAAATCTGGGCTACAGAAAAAACTTCCGGCATGCGCTGGAGCTGTGTACCGGTGATCTCTTTTTTTTCTGCGATCAGGACGACATCTGGAATCCTGAAAAGATCGGGGAGATGTGCCGTGTACTGGATGAACATCCCGAGATCCAGGTCCTGGCATCGTCATTTACCCTGATTGACAGCCATGATGCCCCCATTTCCGTGAAAAAGATCCGGGGCTGGTCAAACAACAACCTGTATTCGGCAGAAGTGGCAGATGGCGCACTGGTAAAGATCCCCCTGGAAAAACTGGTCTTTCACAACCTCTGCCAGGGCTGCGCGCAGGCTTTCCGCGCGCCTCTGCGCAGACAGTTTCTGGACCATTTTACGGAGAACATGCATCATGACTGGCAGCTGAATGTCCTGGCCGCTTCACAGGGTTCCCTCTGGTTTCTTAACCGGCCCCTGTTCCGCTACCGCATCCACGCAGAGAACACTCTCGGGCTGACGGGCAACACGGCCCTGACAGACAAATGGGACTTTCTCTATCGCTCCATAGAGACAAGGGAAGGTCTCGATGTGCTGGAGCAGATCCGGGCCATCGCTCCTGATGCTGCCGCTTCTGATCCCGGCGTCATACGCAGAGGGCGTTTCCTGGAAGCCAACCTGAAAAACCTGAAGGAAAAGCGCACATTTTCTCTCCTTCTCCAGCTGGCTGACCCGCTCTACAGCGAACTCCGGCAGGGCTGGCGGGCCCGCGCGGCAGACCTTGTCTATACCATGCGCCGGTAAGCCCGGCGGCAGTGCGGCATCCGGGAGCGTCAGCTGTTCTTTCCGCGCTGTTTTCTGTGCAGCATGCGGCTGTACAGGGCCGCCCGCATTCGGTTCGGCATGGCAGCGCTCACAGTGCGGATTGCCGAACAGGCAAGATACTGCGGCCGCGAAATAAAGCCCGTATCCAGCATATACCGGAACAGATGCAGATGCTTCTGCAGATAATCGTCGCCCGCGCGGCGTCTGTACATATCGTCTTCCGCACGCATCCAGAGCAGCGGCTCCCGCAGATTATATCCCCTGCTGCCTCTCTGCAGCATCCTGACCCACAGGTAGTAATCCTCCGGATAGTATTCTTCCGAATAGTTTCCCGCGTCCAGCACTGCCTGTTTCCGGAACATGACGCAGGGATGATTAAACGGGCAGCGCAGGCGTGCATACCGGCGTATCATATCCGGCTCTGACGGCAGGGTTCTCCTGCCGGTTACTGCCGTATTCTCTCCCTCAAATTCTCTGAACTCCTCAACCGTTCCGCTGACAATATCTATTTCCGGCCGTTTCTCCAGAATCCGGAGCTGTCTCTCGCACCGGTCCGGACGGGATATGTCATCACTGTCCATTCTGGCAACAACCGGAAACCGGCAGAAGGGAATTCCTTTCATCAGCGCACGTCCCAGTCCTCCGTTTTCAGCCAGCCGGATCACCTGTAAGGCATCCCTGTGATCCTGCTGCATCTGCCGGATGACCTCTTCCAGTTCATCCGGAAGGGAACCGTCGCATACCAGCACAAAATCTGACGGAGGAATCGTCTGTGTGAACATGCTTTCCATGCTCTGCCGAAGATACGCCGCCTTCTCTCTGTGATAGACAGACATCAGAACCGAATACTCTTTCACTTCTCCCTCCGGGCCGTTCTCTGCATCTGGCTGCTCTTTCTGGCGTCAAATCCCTCTGTGCTTTCCTTCTGGAAAATCGTGCGGATTGTCAGAAGCACCAGCTTCAGGTCCAGAAGCAGGGACTGTTTTTCTATGTACATCAGATCCAGCAGCAGTTTATCATAGGCAGACGTATTGTATTTTCCGAACACCTGCGCATACCCGGTCAGACCTCCCTTGACACGCATGCGGTAGGAGAATTCCGGCAGCTGTTCGGTATACATATGTACGTGCTCCACCCGCTCCGGACGCGGCCCCACAAAGCTCATGTCCCCCAGCAGTATATTAATGAACTGGGGGCTTTCATCCAGACGGGTGGCACGGATGAACCGCCCCACCCTGGTAATGCGGGGATCGTGTTCGGTAGAAGGAATCATGCCTTTCTTTTCCGCATCCACGATCATACTCCGGAACTTCAGTATATAAAACCTGCGGCCGCCGCTCGTGTAGCGTTCCTGACGGTAAAAGACAGGCCCCCCGTCCTCGATCTTGATTGCTGCCGCAACCAGAAGCATGAACGGGGCAAAAAGCGCCAGGCAGAGCAGTGCAAAGACAATATCCAGGAATCTCTTGAAAAAGGCCCTCCACGGATCCTCGTACCGATATTTATATTTCATCAGAGGGGTGTCCAGCAGCTGCTTGGTCTCGCACCCGAGATCCAGAATGTCGCCAATATTCGGAGTAAAATATATGTTTTTCCTCTTCTCAAGGCACATGGCCTCTACCATTGCCCGGCGGTCAGGTGCAACCTCATACATGATCACGGTTTCGCATCCGCTGATCCGTCTCTGCAGGCGGCTGTCGGAAATGCCCTCCTGCTCCCTGAACCGGATGCGGAACAGATGCTGGTATTTGCACATCAGCCGCTCTTCAAAGGCACGGGCCGTTTTCTGGGTCGCCTTTCCGCCGTACAGCAGCAGCGTCGCCTGCGGCTCCACATGGTTCATGAAATAATGCTTTCCCGCCATTACTATGGCAATCGTGCCCAGGATCTGCCCGCAGACGCAGGCCGCCCCGGGAAAGATATTGACATAATCATTGTATACCAGGCAGCACTCCACATACAGCAGAAAATCAGACATGGCAAAAGAAAGGAACTGGGAAAAGACGATCTCGCCTATCGCGGTCGATGCAATCCGGAAGGCCTTATAAACATCGCAGAGAATCGTATAGATGGCCAGAAAACACGCAACGCTGAAGACACCTCCCAGGATCCTGTAGGTATCAAACATATGCGCGTTATAAAATAGAAACCATACCAAGGCAAACAGCCCGCAGTTCCAGACTCGCAGGATCAGGCGGGCTGTGTGGGTAACCCTTTTATTTTCCATAGGCATCTTCTCTGTTTCTTATTCCGCGGTTGTCAGAACAGCATTCTACGCTCCCGCTTCCGGAGCCGGTTCCGCCGGCACCTCGGCAGCTGCGCCGGCATCCACTGCACCTGTATCCACAGGAGCCGGATCCACGGGGGCCGTATCCACAGGAGCCGGATCCACGGGGGCCGTATCCACTGGAGCCGGTTCCGCAGGGGCCGTATCCACGGGGGCCGGATCCACAGGAGCCGGATCCACGGGGGCCGGATCCACGGGGGCTGGTTCCGCAGGGGCCGGTTCCGCCGGAGCCGGTTCCGCAGGGGCCGTATCCACTGGAGCCGTATCCACAGGGCCGGTTCCGGTATCCGCCGCTCCGCCTCCGGCAGAGGGCTGCGCCGGCGCAGTATTCTGCACATTGCCGGAATCTGACGGCGTATATGCAGGCGTATAGGAATAATCAGCGGGAGGCGCCGCGTAATCATCCGTCCCTTCGGCGGTATCCTCATCGCGGCTGACAGTTTTGCCCGCCATTTTCGATTCCAGTTCCTTTTCCGCCTGTTTCAGTTCCGTACCGTACACATAGTGCTGCAGATATACGCTGTTCTTGTACAGATCGGGCACAAGCACGGACATGCCGCGGATGGTCTCGGATGTGTACATTTCATCCACCGGAAGGCGGTAGCTCTCCAGTGTGTTAATGTTATTCGTATAGATTGTTTTTACAAATGTCAGGATCTCGGCAATGGTCAGATCGGTCGTCAGGCAGGGGAACAGCTGATTGGCAACGCGCACCAGGGTGCCGAGATCGCTCTTCTGCAGCTTTTTAAACGCGGTCATCAGGACATTGCGCTGCCTGTCCGTGCGTCCCCAGTCAGAATTTCCTATGTAGCGGACACGGGAATAGGCAAGAACCTGTTCCGGCGTCATGTCATTCATGCCTTCATGCAAAGTCCAGCTGGAGTTGTCAATACCGGCATCCTCCCAGGAATTTACATTGATGTAATCAGCCTCCTCCGCGCTCAGTTCAATCTCCAGATTCCCGATTACGGTCAGGGCTTCAATAAAGCCTTCAAAGTCAACCTCAATATTGCCGTCAATGTGAATGCCGAAGTCTTCTTCAATAACATCGTCAATCAGGCTCATGCCGCCGAACTGGTAAGCGGCATTGATGCGGTTGTCACTGTATCCGGGTATCGGCACATACATATCACGCATGAGAGAAGTGAGGACGATCTTCTGCAGATGCGTATTGATGCTGGCAATAATCAGGCTGTCCGACCGCTGGCGCTCTTCACCCGGGCGGGCATCCTGACCGATCAGAAGGATATTTTTCACGTCGTCAGACTTCATCATGCTGATGCCGTCTGAATTGAAGGAGACACTCTCTACTTCCACTGTGTCCGGCTCGCTGGTCGTTTCCTCAAAAACCTCCTCGGCAGGCGGTACAATCACAACCGGCGTTGTGCTCACCCTTTCGATCTTATTCAGAGTTCCGCTGAGCATGACAAAAGCTCCGATAGCGACAGCGACCAGCAATGCTATCAGAAAAAACACAATGGAAATCACTCTGCCGCTGTTTCTCCTTCGTCTCAACGCCGTGTCTCCTTCTCCCCCTGTGAACTTTTTCAGGGTGCTTTATGCATCCTCCGGGCGCCCTGTCTACACGGAGCAGACATTTCTTTCGGCTAAACCCTCAAAATTATACCACTTTTGCGTTTTCTTGGCAAGACATACGGAACGCATCCCGGGCACCCAGAAGACCCAGCCTCAGCTTTTCCCGTCTGCCGTCTTCGTATAAAAAAACCAGAAGCATATTTCTGGCCACGCGAAGGGCTGTTCTGGTCATGGATACATGGGGATGTTTTCTCGCCAGATACAATTCGTTCCGTACGATATAATATCTTCGCCAGGTCTGCTGGTTGTATACGATCTGCCGCGTGCCCAGAAAAGGCACATTCCGCCCGTGGCCGACCTCATGAAGAAGGCCTTCATAGGGAATCCGGAGAATCCGGTACCCGGCTTCCTGCAGGGAATAGCAGATATCGGTATCGACAAAATCAATAAAAAGCCGCGCCTCATAGCCCGGTGTTCTGCGATAGGCGTCCACGCGCATAAAACATCCCGCCGTGATGCAATTCTCCACTTCCGTTACGCTGTCTTCCGCCGGGGAGCCGGTCACAGAAAAATTCCTGTCTTTTATTATGCAGGTGTAGGCGCCTGCAGGGCCGCTGCCGGCATCTTCCGGCAGGAGCGCCGCTTTTGCGTACTGCTCCAGCAGTTCCGGAGCCGCCACGGAATCCTGATCCAGCGTCAGTACCCATGAAGCCTCTCTCTGACAGGCTTCACGCATAATCCAGCGGAGCGAGGCTGCTACACCGATATTCCTGTTGTTTTCCCGGAACACAAGCGTGCGCAGGTTTTCCTGCGGCAGTGTCTCTTTCAGGATGCTGAGAATCCACTGTTTTTCCGCGTTGTCCGTCCCGTTGTCTGCAAAAGCAAGCGTCATGTCCGGTGACAGCTGCGGAGCCAGAGCCTCCATATTCTGCCGGAAACGGTCCGGATCCGGATGAAACAAAACGATGCCTATCAGAATTTTCATATTCGTTTCCCTTTTTCAGCTGCCCGCCGCACTGCCGAAATCAATTCGTATCCCGGCAGGCGTTCCGACCGGAAGCTTCCCCTGAGCGTGGCAATGCGCCAGCCGGATTCTTTCAGTGCGGCAAGAAGGCTCACCGGATGCAGCACAGCCGGAGGATCGGCAGCAGGTGCAAGAATCCGGTTTTCGCCGTCGCTGATCCGAAAACTGCCAAAACGCCGGATCGCCTCAAGATCGGGAGCATTTCCCAGAAGAGAGAAATTCCGGAAAACCGTCTCGGGTTCCCACATAAGGCTGAACTCCTGTTTGTCTGCAAGGTCGGCCAGGCAGGCGAGAGCTCCGGCCTGCAGTTCCTGCACGGCGCGGGCTTCCCTGCTGTCAGGTTCATACTCGGGATCCGCCAGCCTGGGCACAATCCGAAGGTCTGCATCCCTTTCGAACCGCTCTGTAGAGCCATGTGCCGCCCCGAAAAAGAACTCAAAGAGAGGCACAAAATTCTGCATCCGGGCATATTCGTCTTCGCGCTCCCCCGGACCAAACAGATAGCCCGCACCCCGGATCGTTCTGCCGCCCATGGCAGCCGCATCCGGATTCAGGCCGACATAATACCCCCGTATCTCTGCCGGAATGCCGGCAGATTCTGCTGCATCGAGCAGGGCGCGCTGCATGTTTCCGTGCCATCCGATATCGACAATGCCGATCTTTCCGGTAAATCTGCTCTGTCGCAGATATTCTGTCAGCAGCCCGTATTCCTCTTCTGCATTTGCCTGCATTCTCCCGCTGATCCTGTCAAAGAAGCCGTTCAGTCTTCCATCCTGGATCATGCTCCGCAGAGGATATACCCTGTCGGGATCCAGGCCGCAGTCAGCGAGTTCCTGTCCGCAGCTGCCGGCATCCAGGCCGATCTGTTTCAGAAAGACATGCATTGTGCCGTAAACCGGCCAGAACATCCTGCGGCTCAGTTCCTCTGCCGTGCTGCAGCTGCGCAGTGTGGGTACGATAAGGGCACGCCGGGAAGCGTACAGATAAGAATGCCCGCAGCCATTCCTGATGCTTCTGCTGAAAGCCTTTTCGAGAAGGGCGCCATCCCTCGCCAGAAAAAACAGATGCTCGATCCCGTCCTCTGCCGTCTTCCTTTCCAGCCACCTGCTGAACCCGTACAGAAGGGGGCCGAGCAGGGAATAACCCATGCGTCTGTAATACGGAAGGCAGGCGGCGTGATTGTCCGTAAACCGGCAAAGACTTCTGTAGTCTTCCCGGAGCGCATCTGTGCGGAAGCCGCGGTCATTAAAAAAATCGCCTCTCTGAACATCCCGGCTGACCGGAAAAACCTGGAGACCTGCCAGCACGGCCTGAATGCCGTCCGACATAAAATTGTCGCCTATATGCAGCACATCCGAAGGCGTCAGATTCAGTCTTTCGCAGACCCTGCGGTACAGGCCGCCCCTGCGCTTTGTGCACAGTTCTTCAGAAGAGAGAAACAGATGTCCTTCCGCCACGGCATACCCGCATTTGGCCAGCATGCGCCGCACACAGTCCGCCGGCAGGTACATATCAGACACCAGCACCACTGTCTTGTTCCTGCGGAGGCAGTAATCCCACACTTTTTTCAGATCCGGATCAGGTTCGGCCAGCGCCTCTTCCCATCGCTGTTCCATGCCGGCAAGTTCCCGCAGCATCTGCGAATTCAGGTCCGGCTCTGACAGGCGCATATAGATATCTGTCAGAGTCACTTCCTCCTGAACGCCGCTGTCAACCAGTTCCGCCCTGGCCCGCTGTTCGGCAAGCAGTCTTTTTTCTGCAAAATGGCTTCTTTTCCCGTATTGCCGGTCCAGTTCCCTCTCCATCATAGTAAACACAGATGGCGGTGCAGCCGCATCACGGCGGATCAGCGTGTCAAAAATATCAAAAGAAATCACAGGATACCTGTCAATCAGGGACTGCAGTCCTTTCAGGCAGGAAGACCGGCGTTTTCCCGTGTACCCATGCAGCATGGCAGCTCACCTCTCCCGGAACAAAGCCCGTATCGTCAGCATAATCAGCCGGATATCCATGACCAGGGACTGATTCTCAATGTACAGGAGATCCAGCTTCAGGCGGTCGAGCGGTGTTGTGTCCGCCGTCCCGAATACCTGGGCATAGCCTGTCAGTCCTCCCTTTACACTCATGCGGTAGCGGAATTCCGGAAGCTCGCGGCACCGTGCGTCCACATAATCAATGCGCTCCGGCCGGGGGCCCACAAAGCTCATGTCTCCCAGAAAAATATTGATCAGCTGAGGCAGTTCATCAAGATGCAGTCTCTTCACCGCCCAGGATTCCCTGTCATCTGACCGGGGTTTGCTGCGGAACCGCAGCATGCGGAAAATGCGGCCGTTTTCCGTATAGCGTTCCTCCCGATCAAAAACCGGCCTCCCGTATTTCAGCAGGATCCAGAGCGAAGCAGCCAGGAGAACAGGAGAAAGCAGCACGAGCAGGACGGCAGCCATCAGTCGGTCCAGAATGGCTTTCAGTCTTCTGCGGCTGGAATTATGGTACGCATATTCATATTTCATCAGCGGCGTATCGAGAAGATGCTTGGCTTCGCAGCCCATATTCAGAATGGCCGGAATGCCGGCCGTGTAATAAAAAGGAAGGTTGCGCTTCAGGCACTCTCCGATAATCTCACTCCGTCTGACGGTCGGCACATCATACATGACGACCGTTTCGCAGCGGTCCAGTTCGTCGCGGATGCGAGGGTCACTGTCGGGAAGGGTCGCGGTAAAACGGAACAGATGACTGTATTTGCGGAGAAGACGCCGTTCGAACCGGAGTCCTTCCTCGATCGTGCGCTCCGACCCGTAGAGCAGGAGCGTCCGGTTGGGGAGGACATGTGTGATGTAATATCGTTTATAAATAACGACAATGACAGCCGTGCCCGTTATCTGCAGGAAATAGATGCCAATACCCGGAAGGAGATTGATCAGGTGGTGCGAAAACATATAAACGCGGAAATCATCTGATACAAGAATGACCTGTGCCATCAGAAACGCATCCGCCACAAACAGGGAGATCGCATGAGAAACCACCACCTCTGTAGTCTCTGACGAAACGAAGCTGAACGCCTTATACATATGGCAGCAGCCATTGTAAAGAAGAAAAAACAGAATAATGCTCACGGCCGCTCCGAGGCTGCGGAAGGCATCAAAAACAAGGCCGTTGTATACCAGCAGCCAGATAAAGGCAAACCACCCGGTATTCCAGACGCGCAGCAAAAATCGCGCGATAGTTGTCAGATGCCTGTCTCCCAAGATCAATACTCCATACAGCCGTTATCTCTGAACAGCCCGAACCAATCCCCCACATTATGCCCTATTTTGCCCTTTTAATCAAGACAAAAAAGGCAGGGCAGCCGCCCCGCCTTCCGGTGCCGAACCATCCCCGGCACAGTCCTTATCAACTTTCCACTATTTCCAGAATACCCATCGGGCAGGCCTTTGCGCAGATTCCGCAGGCTATACACTTGGATGTGACCGGAGATTCCGGAGCTTTGACCATGACATGCATCGGGCATACTTCAACGCAGTCGCCGCAGCCCGTGCAGAGCTTCTTGTCAATGACATAGGTTCCCTTCTTGTTCTGACTGATCGCATTCTGCTTGCAGGTTCTCGCGCATTTCCCGCACTGCAGGCAGACATTGGGCGCCGGTTCGCCGTCCTTGCCGACTACAATCTGAATACAGGACTTTGCCGGGTCAAACACCTTGTAGAACGCGGTTGAGCATGCATCCACACAGGCCAGGCAGGCCATACACGCTTTTTTGTCTGTAACCTTCAGTTTTTTCATTATGTACAGTTCCTCCTTAACGAAAATACCCATTACTTATGACTATTATAGAAGATACGATCATTGTTAGTCATTAGCAACTTCTGTTCAGTGGAACTCATACGGTTCAGAATAATACACGACTACCGGTGTCTCCAGAGTCAGATTCTCATAGATCTCCTGGGCAGCATCATAGGGAAGATTGATGCAACCGTGTGAACCGCTGTAGATATAGATATCTCCGCCAAAGGCATACTGCCAGGTTGCGTCATGCATGCCGACGCCGTCATTGTTCAGCTTCATCCAGTAATTCACCGGCGCCACCCAGCTCTCTCCGCCGTTCGTTCCGCGGAGAACCGCATTCTGCTGCATGGCCAGCGGATAGTATATTCCTTCCGGAGTGTACCGGGATTCCGTCATGGTTCCGGAAATGACATCCGTCTCCAGAATCTGTCTGCCGTCCTTATACATCCACAGATGCTGTTTGCTCAGATCAACCTCTACGTAAGAATCTCCCACACCGTCATGGTCGCTCATGGGTGCGGCTTCCCGGTAAAGGTAGCAGGGCTCCCGGACTGTGACGCCTTTGTTTTCCAGATCGCTCTTGAGCTGCTGCAGTTCGCTTTCGCGATCCACCTCCCAGCCATAGTAGTCATTGCCGTCAACGATGGTCTCTCCGCCGGAAGTCATGGTAAAAGTACGTTCCTTTCCGAAAGAATCAATCGACTCAGCCAGATTATCTACATACTTCATCAGATTGGTATTCCAGGTATAGGTATCCTTCCTGAATCCCTCCGTATCATCCTTTACCAGCCAGTTCTGCAGTGTTTCCCCGTCCAGCACCACGTCTCCGCCCGGTGTCTGCAGGGTGACGCTGACAGCCGCCAGTTCATTGAGCTGCTCCGTATCGCGGGTCAGCTGCTTATCGTCTTCCCGCACGGCAGGTACGGCATACGCGCCGCTGACTTCTTCCACATTCAGCTCCCTGTCGCCATCCTCGACAGCCTGGCATGCCGCCTTGAAAACCGTTTCTTCATCCAGCAGGGAACCTTCTTTCTCCGGAACAATCACAAACCTGTCTTTTTCGGCATCCCAGACGCGCACGGCATCCTCCGGCGCCTTCATGTTGGCTCTCTGCAGCTCCGGCAGTTCGCCGAGACTCTTTCGCAGCAGTTCCGGGTCATAGGAAGTATCCAGTCTGGCATCGATAATATCCGGCTTTTTCAGGCCCTGATACCAGTGATAGGCATCCTGGCTTTCCATCAGCCTGGAAACACTCCCGTCTGATACGTACGCATAGCCGAAGCTCTCTTTCGGCAGCGTCTCTGACTGTCCGTCCCGAAAATGAAGGGTCAGCGAGTAATCCAGGGCTTTTTTCGAGAGAAGCATCTCCACTTCATTTACGGTCTTGTTTGACACGTCATTGCCGTTTACCCGGGTTCCCTGCCGGAAATGATTCTGATAAAACTGCGCCTGCCGGTAAAACTGTGAAGCGGCAACCGAGCCCAGAACGGCAACCAGGAGAACCGCCGCCAGAAGGATATTTCTCTGCAGGATCCAGTTTTCCCCGTCCGCAGCTTCTTTCTGGCTGTTTTCCTGTCTGCTCTGTGTGAACCGCGTCATGATGCGGGCCAGGCCCGCCTTTGCAGCAGTCCGGGCTTTCCGGAATCTTCTGCCGGCAGTGTCCCGGAAATCGTGCAGGCCGTTCATAAGACCGGCATACATTCCTTCCGGCTTGCCATCGGCAGGCCGGGCGGCGCGCATTCCGCCCTCTGCTATCCCTTCTTTTCCGGTCCGGCTTTTCCCGGCAGCAGTCCTTTCCCTTCTGCCCATGCCGGATGTCAGATTCGTCATGCCGTCCCCCGTCACAACGCCTCCGGAAGAACTGTTCCCGCCTGCCCAGTCCGGCAGATGAAGGCCTCCTCCAAACCCCTTTTCCCAATTCTTGCTCATAATACCCCCGCTGTATGTTTCTTAAAAATCCGCCCTCTCTCCCCTTACAAAAGGCGGATTCCGGCTGCTCTGCAGGCACGCCGGGTATCCTCATCCCAGATACTTGTCTGAACTTCACCAATGTGGGCCGAACCGAGAAGCAGCATGCACAGTCTGCTCTGGCCGATGCCGCCGCCTATCGTATAAGGAAGCCTGCCTGCAAGCAATTCCCTGTGGTACATCAGATCTTTGCGTTCTTCATGTCCTGACAGCCGGAGCTGCTCCAGCAGGCTTTCCGGACTGACGCGGATGCCCATGCTGCTGATTTCGAAACTGCACTGCAGAGGCTCATTCCAGAATAGAATATCCCCGTTCAGATCCCAGTCGTCATAGTCTGGCGCACGGCCGTCATGCGGTTTTCCGTCCGGCAGTTCACGGCCGATCTTTTCGATGAAGGTCGTTCCGTTCTCCCGGACAAACACATTCTCCCTCTCCTTCGGAGTGAGGTCCGGGTACAATCTCTGCAGATCCTCTGTCGTCACAAACGTAACGCTGTTGGAATGAACCGGCAGGATATCCAGCGCTGAAAACCTTGCATGCAGATTCAGCTCCGTGGCGCAGATCGCCGAAACGATTTTGCGCACAATGCTCTCCAGGAAGGGAATATTTCTGTCCCCGACGTCAATGACGCGCTCCCAGTCCCACTGGTCTACATAGATGCTGTGAAGATTGTCCAGCTCTTCATCCTTGCGGATGGCATTCATATCCGTATACAGGCCCTTCCCAACGCGGAAATCATAGTCCCGGAGCGCCACACGCTTCCACTTCGCCAGTGACTGCACAATCTGGGCGTTCGTGCCGGAAGCCGTCACCGTAAAGGACACCGGCTCCTCAACGCCGTTCAGGTCATCATTAAGGCCCAGCCCGGCCTGTACAAAAAGCGGTGCCGAGGCGCGCTGCAGCTTCAGCGACGCGGCCAGCAGATCCGCAAAGTCATGTTTGATCAGGCCAATGGCCTTCTGTGTGTCGTATAGGTTCAGCACCGGATGATAGCCGGCGGGAATAATGCAGCTGCTCATGCAGTTCCTCCTGAATTTTCTGTATCTGTCAGATCCACGCGTATCCGGTCAACCCTCTTGCCGTCCATATCCAGAACCGTGATCATCAGGCTGTCCTTGTAAAAGACATCTTTTTCTTTCGGCACACATCCGGCCAGATCCATGACCCAGCCGCTGACAGATGTCGCGTCCAGCTCATCATCCTGCCGAATGCCCAGTTCGTCGAACAGATCCTCCAGATTCGCGCTCCCGCGCACGAGATATTCCGTATCGCTTACCCGCACGATCTCGTGGATTACTTCATCGTGTTCATCCCAGATTTCCCCGACAAGCTCCTCCAGGATATCTTCCATTGTGACGATTCCCAGGGTGCCTCCGTACTCATCCAGCACCACAGCCATATGCAGCTTTTTCAGCTGAAGTTCTTTGAGCACCTCATCGATCTTCTTCTGGGGTATCACATACAGGACCGGCCGTACAATCTGCCGGGGATCCAGATCCGTTCTCCAGACCTTATTGTAAAAATCTTTCAGGTATATAATGCCGGTAATGTGATCAATATCTTCGTGCCACACCGGAAGACGGGAGTAGCCGGTTGCCGCAAACAGGTCTGCAATCTCCTCTTTTGAATCGGTATCGCGTATCCCGACAATGTCCACGCGGGGTGTCAGGACATCCTGAACCTCCTGCTCTGAGAATTCAATCGAGTTGCGGATCAGGTCGCTCTCCTGTTCGTCGAGTCCGCCTCCGCTTTCCGCCTCGTTCACATATGTCAGCAGTTCTTCTTCCGTGATCGTTCTGTCTTCTTTGTTGCGGAAAACAGAAGAAAGAAAGCCCTTCCATTTTCCGAAGATCAGATTGAGCGGCGTAAACAGGACAACCCAGATCCTGAGGAACGGCGCTGAGAACATGGCAAAAGTTTCAGGATACTCAGATGCCATGCTCTTGGGCGTGATTTCGCCAAATATAAGCAGAACCAGCGTGGTAACCAGTGTCGCAGCGCCGGAACCCATATCCCTTCCGAGAAGCCGGACAAAAATGACCGTTGCAAGGGCAGTAGCGCCGATATTGACCAGATTGTTGCCGATCAGTATGGTAGAAAGAAGATTGTCATAGCGTTCCAGAAGACGCAAGACAAGCGCCGCCTTCCCGTCTCCCTTCTCAGACAAATTCTTGATCCGGACACGGTTCAGCGACGCAAACGCAGTCTCTGTAGCAGAAAAATACGCAGACAGAATCAGGCATATGGCTATTATGATCAGTGAACCCGTATACTCTTCCACGGCAGGAGCTAACAGAACCCTTTCTAAAACATCGTAATCAGATATCCCGCTTACGCAATTGTCAGTATGTCTGAGAAACCGGTCACTTCAAATATTTCCTGAATGGTCTCACTTACATGGATCAGCTTCATCTCTCCCTGTCTGCTCATCGTCTTCTGCGCAGACAGCAGTACCCGCAGACCTGCAGAGGAAATATACTCCAGTCCGTTAAAATCCAGCACCAGTTCCTTCAGGCCTTCCGTGCTTTCCTGCAGTTCCTTTTCCAGTTCAGGCGCCGTCACGGTATCCAGCCGTCCCTCGAGAGCGATGACCGCTTTTTCTCCATCAATCGTTTTGTTTATATTCAGCATGTCAGCTATTTCTTCCTTCCCGCAATATTTCAGGATAAATCATACATTGTTCCGCGGTCATTGTCAAGAAAAGGGCTGTCACCTGTCTGCAGTTTTCCGCTGTATTATTCTTCTGCAGGATTCTTTCTTCCAGGGATAATATATTCGAGGGGAACATGGAAATAGTCGGCAAATTCGGCCAGCAATTCTGCAGACCCCATCCCGGCGCCGCTTTCTATCTGGCGAAGATACCAGTTTGTAATATTCATTGCCTCTGCAAGTCTTTTCTTTGAAAAGCCGTGTTTTTTGCGAAGCGATCTGATCCTGGCTCCGCAGCTTTCCGCATCAAATGACATCTGCGCACCTCCGTTTTTATCAATCAGTTTTGTATGCCTGCAGTCTTTGCCGGAGGAGCCCTGCGTGCCTGTCCTGAAAAATTCCAGAGTGACACGCGGCGGCTGCTTCTGCAGCCATCCTCAGAAAAATCCGTAAGTACATGTATGCAAAAAATCCGCAGCATTGCCCCGTTCCTCTCCGTGACAGCACTGCGGATGTCTGTTTCTCTTATGATCAGCCGCCACCTGATGCAGCATGAATGGTCAGCGTTTCTCCGGTTTTACATCAAACTGTCTTTTAATAAATCTTCCAGCTCTTCAAGTGTCTCTGCTGCAGTTTCAATTATCATGCGCCTTCTCTTTGATACCGGCATATCCGGTTTGCCGTATCGGACAGAAGTTTCTTTCAGAAGCCGGGATGGAAAATCCTGTTGGGAATAGTGACCCAGGAGAAGATAATTCAGGTCTGTGCCTGTGAGATCGGCAAACTTGAGAATAAAGGAAAGCGATGGTGAGGTTGCACCGGTCTCAATTTTGCTGATGTATTTCTGTGTTACTGCCATTACTTCTGCAAGCTTCTCCTGCGTTGGATAACCGGCCTGTACCCTTGCTCTCCGGAAGCGTTTACCGAATGCTTTTCGGTCAAAATCAAATTGTATATGCATCGGCCTCATCTCTCCCATTTTGAGATATTATTATTATATTGAGGGACCCTCTCAGTGGGAACCGACGTCAAATGCGATATTCTCTCATAAGTCGCACTGTATGTGCGAATTTTTAACATTTTCTCCAGTCATAGCCGGAAAACCAAATAAAAAAAGCAGCCCCGGGAAGTATTCCACAAGGGCTGCCGCCATATAACAATCAGAATTATCATTGTCGGGAACATATTCCCGGGGTTCACAAAAGCTTTCAAACGCAGAGGTTATCCCTGTTTCCGCATATTTTGGTAATAACCATCGGCCATATTGTCATGGCAAAGAACACCATTATCCCGCGGGCTGCCATGTTTCCCCAGTGACCGCCGCATGCAGCCACAATCGTTGCCGGCGCAAACCATTCCTTCCATCCAAACATAATCGCTGCGCCCACGCAAGTCAGCATCGGCAGGCTGGTTGAGCCAAAAGGAATCTCATATTTCAGGTAATGCCTGTCCAGGAAGCTTCCAGCCAAAAAGCCAAGGAAGGATCCGCAGGCTTTGAAGGTATCATTCATCATCTTCTGCGGATCGACAAGAAGCTGTCCGTCCACGTAATATATGAAAAGGGAGGCAGCTGGGGGCTGCCGGATTTTGGTTTTTCCGTCTTCCCCTTTTGTCTCCCTCTTCTTTGTTGTTTTCTGTCTGTCCGTCTGTCTCTTGATATGGCGCTTCGTAAAAGCTTTGCGTGCCTTTTGCGTGCAGATGTGCCGTATTTTCGCTTATCTGATGTCTTGCGGGCGGGTTATAATAAGGGTTTTACTCCTTCATGCTCTTCATTGTCGGGAAGAGAAGCACATCGCGTATGGCGGCACTGTCTGTGAGCAGCATGACAAGCCTGTCAATGCCGTATCCGATGCCCCCTGTCGGCGGCATGCCGATCTCCAGAGCATGCAGGAAATCCTCATCGGTGTGCTGCGCTTCTTCATCGCCGGCGTCTGCGTTTGCATCCTGGGCGGCAAAGCGTTCTCTCTGGTCGATCGGATCATTCAGCTCGGAATAGGCATTGCACATCTCCCAGCCGTTAATGTACAGTTCAAAGCGCTCCACCTGTTCCGGATGGCCGGGTTTCTTCTTCGTCAGAGGAGAAATCTCAATGGGATGGTCCATGATAAAGGTCGGCTGGATCATCTTGTCTTCACAGAATTCATCAAAGAAGAGATTGATGATATCTCCTCTTTTATGAAATTTTTCATAATGAATTTCTTTTTCATCCGCAATGGCCTTCGCGGCCTCATCTGTCGTGATCTGGTCAAAATCAATGCCGGCATACTCGCGGATTGCGTCGATCATGGTCATCTTGCGGAACGGTCTGCTCATGTCGATCTCTGTCCCCTGGTACCGGATGACAGCTGACCCGTTGACCTTTTCGGCAACATAGCGGAACATGCTCTCTGTCAGTTCCATCATGCCGTTGTAATCGGTATAGGCCTGATACAGCTCCATCAGGGTAAATTCCGGATTGTGCTTTGTGTCCAGTCCTTCGTTGCGGAAAACCCGGCCGATCTCAAATACCCGCTCCAGGCCGCCTACGATCAGCCGCTTGAGGTACAGCTCCAGGGAAATCCGAAGCTTCTTGTCCTCGTCCAGCGCATTATAATGCGTGATAAACGGACGGGCTGCGGCCCCGCCGGCATTGTCGACCAGCATGGGGGTTTCAACCTCCATGAAGTCACGGCCTGCCAGGAAATTCCGGATTTCCCGGATGATCTCAGACCGTTTTATAAAGGTCTCCTTTACTTCCCGGTTCATGATCAGATCCGTATAGCGCTGACGGTAACGGATATCCGTATCCGTCAGGCCATGGAATTTCTCAGGGAGCGGCTGCAGAGACTTCGAAAGCAGTGTGATCTCCTTTGCATGGACAGAAACCTCCCCCGTCTTTGTCTTGAAGACAAAGCCCTTCAGGCCGACGATATCGCCGATATCCATCCGTTTGAAAGCCTTATAAGCCTCTTCGCCGAGGTCGTCTCTGGTAACATATGTCTGGATTGTGCCTAGTCTGTCCTGAATGTGGCAGAAAGAAGCCTTTCCCATGACTCGTTTGCTCATGATGCGGCCGGCGATCGACACATCCGTTCCTTCCAGAGAATCAAAGCCGTCTCTGATCTCCGCACTGTGATGTGTCTGGTCATAGCTGGTGATGACAAAAGGATCCTGTCCCGCATCCTGCAGCTCTCTGAGTTTTTCTCTGCGCACCTTCAGAATCTGGTTCAGGTCCTGCTCTTTTCCGGTTTTCTGCTGTTCTGCCATATGTCCCTCCCGGCGGTCAGACGTTTCTCTCAATATTCAGGATCTTATACTGGACGGTGCCCCCCGCAGGAGTCTCGACAGAGACCACCTCTCCGATTCCATGTCCCAGCAGTGCTTTCCCGACCGGAGACTCATTGGAAATCTTCCCCTTCAGGCTGTTTGCCTCTGTGGATCCTACAATGTGATAATGAACCTCTTCTTCAAATTCCATGTCAAAAAGAGTGATCCGGGCCCCGATGCTGATCCTGGTTGCATCCACATCCTCTTCGTCGATTACTTCCGCGTATTTCAGGATCTTTTCAATCTCTTCGATCCTGGCTTCAATATCGCGCTGCTCGTCCTTTGCAGCATCGTATTCCGCGTTCTCCGAGAGATCCCCCTGCTCTCTTGCCACCTTGATCTTTTCGGCAATTTCCCTGCGCCGGTTCACCTTGAGGTCCTGCAGCTCATCCTCAAGCGCACGCAGACCGGCATAGGTCAGGATGTTCTTTTTCTCTTCCATTTCCTTTTTCATCCTCCATCGGTTCGGCATACGTCGGGTCACAAGCCCGCACTGCCCGGTCATTCTGTCCGAAAGCGCCATAAGTAGGTTTTTCAGACAGTCTCCCTATTATAGTTCGTGTGTATGCCAATGTCAAGCAGAGAGCGCCGACATTTGAGAATTGACATTGCTTCATTTCTTTTTTATGATTATACACAGAGTTTCCGGGGCTCCCCGGATTGCACTTTCAATGACAGAGAACCTGTCTATTCAGCAGAGGAACAGAACAACAGGAGGTCTCCTACATGAAGCCATATGCAGAGATGAGCCGGGAAGAGCTCTCTTCCATAATCAGAGAACTGAAAGCTGAATACAAGAAATACCAGGCGATGGGGCTGTCCCTGAATATGAGCCGCGGCAAACCGTGCCAGGAACAGC
>CADBNA010000244.1 GCA_902795835.1 uncultured Lachnospiraceae bacterium
GCCTTCGATCTCCACCACGCACACGCGGCAGGAGCCGATATCATTGACGCCTTCCAGATAGCAGAGCGTGGGGATGCGGATCCCGGCAGTCCGCGCTGCCTGCAGAATCGTCATCTCAGGCGATACTTCCATCTGCAAGCCGTCAATTGTCACATGCAGCATATATGCATACCTCCTTTCATTTTTCTTTTTGGTGTATATTTGAGAAAAACTGATATTTCCCCCGCCTGCAGAGGAGGGGGCCATCATCTTCTGAGTATACCAAAAAGAGAGCTGTTATGCCATAAAAACATAATAGCTCTCCTTCTTTTATTTGAAATCCGAATAAATGCCAGCCCGACGGTTTCTCAAAGTCCCGGCGGAAAACAGGGGGCCCGCATGCTGCCGTTTACTCAGCCGGGCTGAACAATCCCTTCTACCGTCTCTCGCTGTTTTTCATGCCACTCTCTGGCAATCATCTCCTGTGTAATATACGTCCCGTCAGGCAGATATGCCTCTTCGTCCGGAATCTTTTCGACCCTGACCGCGCATACTTTGTACTCCGGGATGCGGCTGTAGGGATCCAGTTTTGCGTTTGTCAGCCAGTTGCAGTCGCCGTCCGGGAAGTGGAAGGGCATCCAGGTCTCTCCCCTTCCGGTTTTCTCACTGACTCTGGCTTCCGAGGTGATGACGCCTCTGCGGGATCTCACACGGACCCGCTCTCCGTTCCGGATTCCCAGCTCCGCCGCGTCAGCGCTGTTGATCTCAATAAAGGAATGCCCTTCGATCTTCATCATGCCCTCTGTGCGGCCGGTCATGGCACGGGTCGTATAATGGCTGAGGATCCGCCCGGTCGTCAGCATCAGCGGATATTCACTGTCGGGAAGCTCTGCAGACTCCCGGTACGGCGCAGGGCTGAACAGTCCGAGCCCGCGGCTGAACCTGCCCACATGAAGGATGGGCGTGCCCGGATGATCCGGCGACGGACACGGCCACACCAGCCCCTGTCCATGCACTTCTTCCGAATCCAGTCTCGCATGGCTGATGCCTGCAAAGGAAGGCGTCAGGGAAGCCATCTCATCAAAAATCTGCGCCGCCGTCATCTGCTTCTGCGGATACCCCATGCGGTTCATCAGGTCAATGATGATATCCGTATCCAGGCGCATGCTGCCGGGAACGGTAATCGCTTTTCTCACACGCTGCTGACGGCGCTCCGTATTGGAGAAGGTTCCTTCTTTTTCCAGATAGGAACGTCCGGGAAGAATGACATCCGCCAGCTGTGCCGTCTCGGTCATAAACAGCTCCTGAATAACCAGAAAATCCAGGCTCTTCAGGGCTTTGATGATATGGCTGGTATCCGCGTCCGTGACAACCGGGTCTTCTCCGTAGATATACAGGCCTTTGATCCTTCCCTCGATGGCAGCCGGAAATACTTCTGTCGCATGTATGCCGATTTCGGAAGAAAGGGGCACACCCCATGCCTTCTCAAACTTTTCCCGGACAGCCGGATCCGTGACATCCTGATATCCCGGATATTTATTCGGCATGGCGCCCATATCGCAGCCGCCCTGTACGTTGTTCTGTCCGCGCAGCGGATTGACGCCGCAGCCGGAGCGGCCCATCTTGCCTACGGACATGGCCAGGTTTGCCAGGCTCATGACGCCCTCCACACCTGTCGTATGTTCGGTAACACCAAGACAGTAAATGATCGGCGCCTTGTCTGCCAGTGCATACATTCTGGCGGCAGCCCGGAGATCATCGGCATTAATATGGCAGATTTCCGCGACTTTCTCCGGCGGGTAGTTCATAACTGTCCTGCGGAGTTCCTCGAATCCTTCTGTCCTGTCAGCAATAAAAGCCTCATCTGCCAGACCCTCTGTGAGAATCACGTAAAGCATGCCGAGAGAAAATGCCACATTTGTTCCCGGACGCAGCTTCAGGTGAATGTCTGCTTTTTTCGCCAGACCGGTCACCCGGGGATCCACCACCACCAGTTTTGTGCCGTTTTCCACGGCATGACGGATCTGCATGCCGACCACAGGGTGCGCCTCTTCCGGGTTGGAGCCCACCAGAAGGATCATATCTACATCCTTTGTGATGTCTCCGATCGGATTTGTCATGGCGCCGGATCCGAATGATTTTGCCAGGCCTGTGACGGAAGAGGAGTGACACACGCGGGCGCAGTTGTCAACATTGTTGGACCCGAAACAGGTGCGGACCATCTTCTGGACCATGTATACATCTTCATTCGGGGAACGGGAA
>CADBNA010000245.1 GCA_902795835.1 uncultured Lachnospiraceae bacterium
CCTTTCGATCGTTCAAACAAAAATTTAACTTTTGTGAACTTTCGAGGATGTGTTTTACTGTTCAGTTGTCATGGTTCGGTTGCTGTCACCCGCACGCTATCTTGCAGTGACAGCTTAGTTAGAATACCATACAGGTTTTTTAATGTCAATCACTTTTTGAGGATTTTAAAAGTGATTTTCTTTCCACTTGTCTTTGAATAATTTGATTCACATATCCGGGCAATTCTGACAGGCGGCATGTGCCGTCAGTCCAGCTGCCGGATGCTGCACCGCAGTCTCTGTTCTCCGCCCGTTTCTATAATTCCATAGGTAGGTTTTCGTCCTGCCTGTCTGGGATAAGACAGCGAGCCGGGATTCATGAGAGTCAGTTTCCCGATCGTTTCTATCACGGGGCGGTGCGTATGTCCAAACAGGCAGAGATCCACATCCCGGCTGTCAGCCTCTTCCCGGATTCTTTCGTTTCCCAGTGTGACTCCGTAGCGATGACCATGTGTAATAAATACCCGTACGCCGTCAAATGAAGTCGTAATCTCCCGTTTTAAAAAAGAAGCCCAGTCATTATTGCCGGTCACCATATAGCAGGGGCATGCTGCCATTTTTTCCAGTGCATGCTCCTGTCCTTCTATATCTCCGCAGTGAATCACGGCATCCACAGGGCTTTCTTTTTTCAGTACCCTGGCTGCTCTGTCCATATGTCCGTGTGTGTCGCTTATAACCAGTATCTTCATAAAAACAGACCTGCCAGCTTCAGGGCCATCGCCCTCATCGCCTTTCCTCTGTGGCTGATCCGGTTCTTTTCTTCCGGATCCAGTTCAGCGGTGCTGACGCTCAGGTCCGGCAGATAAAAGATGGGGTCATAGCCGAAGCCGTTCACGCCGCGGGGTTCATAGCCAATGCGTCCCTCTATCGTTTCCCGGACCGTGAGTTCCTGTCCGTCAGGCAGAACAGCAGCGACAGCACAGACGAAACGAGCCGTTCGCTTCTCGGCAGGCACCCCGGCCAGACGGTCCAGCAGCGCGGCGTTTTTGATTTCATACGAAGTGTCTTCGCCCATAAATCTGGCGGAGTGAACGCCCGGCTCCCCACCCAGGGCATCAATTTCCAGACCCGAGTCATCTGCCATTACGATGGCGTCGGAGGCGGTGCCTGCTGCAGATGCCACCGCGTGTGCCTTGATCAGGGCATTCTCCGTAAAAGTTGCCCCGTCTTCCCGTATTTCGGGATCCAGTCCCGCTTCTTTCATAGAGCATATTTCACAGGGCAGGTCCCGCATGATCTGCCGGATCTCACGAAGCTTGTTCTCATTTCCTGTTGCAAATATTATCTTCTGCATACGTCTCCCGCCTCCTGAACCCGCTGCCGCAGTCACAGATTATTACCCCTTCCGGCCCGAAAGAGGCTCTGTTGTCTGCATTGCATCTGCGTCACGGGTCAGTACGGATTCACTCCCGATCACGCAGAGATTGCCGCTGTTTACAATAGCTTCGGCCGCTTCCGCCAGCTTGCGGATGTCTTCATCTGTCGCGTCCAGCAGCTCTTCTCTTTCCTTCTGGAAATCCTGTTCAGTAAGTCCGGCAAACCAGGCGGCAAGTGCAAAATCTCCCTGCGCGGAAGCATTCATCGGTGTATCCAGATCGCTGACCGCGCCGATGATATATTTTGTCATTGTTTCCTCATCCGCCTGAAAATCCCGCAGATACTGCGGCAGGCCCTGATATATATCCAGCGTCCGTTTCAGATGCGGATCCCGGTATGACACCAGATAGCTGCTGCCGGAGCGCCGGAATGCGCTCATACAGCCATATGCGCCTCCCAGTACCCTCAGGTTCATCCACAGATAGTCATAATTGAGCAGGACGCGGAGAATGCGGAAAGCGCCTGTATATGCGATGCCTGACTCTCTGTAATTTCCGGTAAGCGCCACATACTGCACCTGTCCGGAGGTAAAAAATCCCTCTTTTCCTGTTCCGGCCTGCCATTCCATGCTGCCGCTCTCTGCCGGATCCTTATATAATACCTCGCTCAGGCCGGCAACATCCTGCCTGATGTTCCCGAAGGCCTCTTTTTCAGCAGTCAGGCTGACTGTCAGATTTTCCGGCCGGAAAACTATGTGCACCAGTTCCCGGAGATTTGCTGATATTTCAGCCTTTTTCTCTTCAAAGTTCTGCTCGAGTTCTTCAATAAACCGGTAAAACGTGATGCCTGCCGTTCTCTCTGTCCAGGCGGAGAGGGCGGACTGCCGGGAAAGTGCCCTTCTTACGGCAGACAGGTGCCCCGCAGCCGGGATGGACTGCTGCAGTCCCGCCCTGGCGCTGGCCAGTATTTCATACAGTCTTTTGCCATCGTCCAGATTAGATGTCAGCAGGATTTCCCGGATCATGGAGAAGACAAACTCCTGCTTTGGATACAGATATTTGGCGCGCAGAGAGAACATCCTCTTCCCCGCATCCGGATTCTCGCCTTTTTCTGCGGCAAATGTCTGCAGGCCGCAGGTAATTCCGCCGGTATTCGCATTGATTTCATGAAACAGCTGTCCATAGGAATAGTGCTCTGTGCTGACCATTCCCAGAACGCCTTTCAGAAGTCCGAGATACTCCGTCAGTCTGTCCGGCACATGTTCCGTGTCAAACAGGAGAGTCAGATACCCGATTCCGTTTGTCTGATATGTGTGTTCCAGAAGGGGAATGCCGTCTGCGGTCATCTCCTCCGTGCAGAGCTTCAGAGGCGTCTTTCTGGCTATATCGCTCCTCTTCAGCACAGGAAGACACCAGAGAATTTCCTCCGAATCCTCTTCCATTTGATATGCCTTCAGCTCCGCCGTCTCCTTAACGAGGCCGGAGATCTCTTCCGGGCTAAGAGATGCTCTGCGGGCAGCCAGTTTTTCCTGCAGAGCCTGCTCTCTGGCAGCTGCAAGCCCCCGTCTGGGACGCAGAACCACGGCTGCCCTGTGCGGATTATCCAGCAGGCGGGATTGAATCAGCTCTTCAAACCATCCCTTTCCGGCAAGATCTTTGAGTTTATCAAAGACAGCCAGCTCCTTCAGATAGGAGAAAGGCTCGTTCTCATCGTACAGCCAGCTGTCAAACATGTTAATCCCGTAGATCAGCCCTTTCGGGTAAGAAGAGTAATCAGCTTCGCGGAAGCGGAACTCAAAATAATTGATGCCGGATGCCAGTGCTTTTCTGTCGATTCCGTTTTTTACCTGTTCGGCCAGTGTCTCCCTGATCACCTGCAGAAAACGCCCCAGGTCATCCGGCTCCGCATTTCTGGCGACCACGGAAAAGAACGGCTGACGGATGCCGTCATTATAGGAACCCTCTATATCCGTACCGATATGCGCGTCCAGAAGCGCCTGCCGCACAGGAGCTCCCGGCGCATCCAGAAGAACATATTCCAGAACGGCAAAAGCCACATTTTCCATTACTTCGGAACTGGAAGCCGTAACCGTGCTGCACGCAAGATATGTATTGCCCTCCAGCGGTTCGTCATCCAGAACGGGATACTCCAGCTCAAGGAAAACAGGCCTGGAAAAAGGTTTCTGCACGGCGATCCCCGATGCAGGGTCAATCTGCTCATAGTGGCTCAGATACTCTCTGTCCAGCCAGTCCAGCTTCTTCTCCATGTCCATGCTGCCGTAGAGATAGATGTAGCTGTTGGAGGGATGGTAGTACCTTCTGTGAAAATCCAGAAATTCCTCGTAGGTCAGCTGCGGTATGACATCAGGATCTCCGCCGGACTCCACGCCATAGGGTGTGTCAGGAAACAGACAGTTGAAAATCGTGCGGTCCAGTACTTCTTCCGGAGTAGAAAAAGCGCCTTTCATCTCGTTGTACACGACACCGTTTATTGTCAGCGGACTGTCCTGGTCCTCCATCTCATAATGCCAGCCTTCCTGGCGGAAGATCTTTTCATTTTTATAAATATTCGGATGAAAAGCCGCGTCCAGATAGACGTCCATCAGATTCTGGAAATCCGTTTCATTGCAGCTGGCCACCGGATAGATTGTCTTGTCCGGATAGGTCATGGCATTCAGGAAAGTATTCAGCGATCCTTTTGCCAGCTCGACAAAGGGATCTTTCAGAGGAAACTTCCGGGACCCGCAGAGGACCGTATGCTCTATGATATGCGCCACTCCGGTAGAGTTGACCGGAGGTGTGCGGAACCCTACCGTAAACACCTTGTTCTCATCCGGACAGGAAAGCAGGGCGATTCTGGCGCCGCTTTTTTTATGTCTGAGCAGCATGCCGTCCGCGTGTACATCCTCAATCCGTTCTTTTTTCAATATTTCATAGGCTTCGAACATTCTGCTTTATCCTTTCTCCCCGTAGCGTTTTGCCATCTGAACCAGCTGGTCGCGGTTCAGAACAAGATTAAAGCCGCCCGGATTGAACACAAAGCCATCGGCATCCTTTACCAGGAGGCCTTCCAGACGATCATAAGGCACCACCAGGATCTGCAGCTTCGCGTTTTTATTTCTCTGATTGAATTTCTGGAACTCCGAGACGTCGGTATACACCGGCTGGTAGCTCTTTCCGTTTTTGAGCCGTATCAGGGGAATACGCACCTGACCGCGCTGTTTCGGATCTGCCGGATTCCACTTTCCTTTTACGGCTGATACATCAAATGCGGTCAGAATACGGGAAGACAGCAGATTGTGCGCCATCTCCTCCTCCAGATCCCGCAGCAGCTTTTTCTCTTCCGGTCCCCTCTCAATCCTGCGTGACAGTTCCTGTATAAAATACATACCCGTCAGCTGCAGTTCCGGATTGGCCCCCGGCACCTTTGCCGCTTTCATAGTCTCCACATCCGGCCGGTTCGCCAGCTGTTCCAGGGCGACACGCACCGGCGCCCCTTCATCCTGCAAAATCACAGCAGTGATTCCCAGGAGATACAGACTGGTAAAAAATGCCTTTGCGGCTTTTCCCGGCAGCTTTGCAGGCTGGACGACCTGCTGCCGGAAACGGAGCCTCTCTGCCTCATTCTTTGCCATTTCCTCAGAAGTGAACACATAGATCTGATCATCCATGGTCTCTTCATCACACACTACAAAGGGCGAGTGCGTTGCCGGAGAAAACAGGGCAAACAGAAACTCATGGTTTTCCAGCTTTTTCATCATGAAAGAATTATCAATTGTCATGTCTCATCCTCGATTCCGGAATCTTTTCCGCAAGGATTATACCATGTGAACCTCATCCAGGCAAGAAAAGACCCCGCCGGTTGGCGGGGTCCTCTCAAACCATATGCTGTATGTACCGGGAAGGGTTACTGCTCGGCAGCGCCGTACAGGGTGATCAGCTTGTTCAGATAGGTATATCTGTCCTTTGCCTCCTGCTCGGACTTGTTCTGCAGTCTCTCGGCCTTCTCCGGATTGGAGCGCTTCAGCGAATTGTAGCGGACCTCACCGTCCAGGAACTCCTTGTAAGAATCTGTCGGAGCCTTGGAATCCAGCGTGAACGCTGCCTCACCTGCGGCGGCCTTCTCCGGATTGTAGCGGAACAGGTGCCAGTAGCCGGCCTTGACGGCAAGCTCTTCCTCGGTGATGGACTTGCCCATGCCCTTCTTGATGCCGTGGTTGATGCACGGAGCGTAGGCAATGATCAGGGACGGACCCGGATATGCCTCTGCCTCGGCAATGGCCTTGACAGCCTGGTTGTAATCAGCGCCGATGGCGATCTGGGCAACGTATACATAGCCGTAACTCATGGCGATGGAAGCCAGGTCTTTCTTCTTGACCTCTTTGCCGCCTGCCGCGAACTGGGCTACCGCGCCGGTAGGCGTAGCCTTGGAAGACTGGCCGCCGGTGTTGGAGTACACTTCTGTGTCTACGACCAGGATATTGATATCCTGTCCGCTTGCAATAACGTGATCCAGGCCGCCGAAGCCGATATCATAGCCCCAGCCGTCGCCGCCGAAGCACCAGTGAGATTTCTTGGCCATCAGGTCCTTGTTCTCAACAATATATTTCGCCGCTTCAGAGGTCTCGCCCTCAAGGGCTGCCACCAGCTGATCCGTGGCCAGGCGGTTCTCAATGCCGTTTCCGAAAGTATCAATCCACTTCTGGCAAAGCTCTGCGAGTTCACCGGAAGCGCCTGCCTTGACCTCTTCTACCTTGCTGAGGATGGCAGCGCGCTGTGCCTTCTGGGCCAGGAGCATGCCGTATCCGAACTCAGCGGCATCCTCGAACAGGGAATTGGACCATGCCGGTCCTCTGCCATTCTGATCTACCGTATACGGTGTGGACGGAGAGCTGTTGCCCCAGATGGAGGTACATCCGGTCGCATTGCCGATGTACATTCTCTCGCCGCACAGCTGTGTGATCAGCTTCACATACGGGGTCTCGCCGCAGCCTGCGCATGCGCCGGAGAACTCAAGCAGCGGCTGACGGAACTGGCTTCCCTTGACGCTGGTGATCTTGAATTTCTCGATGACGTCATTCTTGACAGGCAGCTTCACGGCATAATCGAAGCCCTTCTGCTGGTCAAGCGCATCTGCGAGAGGTGTCATCTCCAGAGCCTTGGCGCCCTTCTTGCCCGGACATACATTCGCGCAGGAGCCGCAGCCCGTGCAGTCCAGAGAAGAAATCTGAATGCCGAACCTGTACTGCTTCATGCCGGTCATCTCGATGGTCTTGAAGCCTTCCGGAGCGGCAGCAGCCTCTTCCTCTGTCAGTGCAAACGGACGGATGGCCGCGTGCGGGCAGACGAATGAGCAGCGTGCACACTGGATACAGTTCTCGGTATTCCACACAGGAACATTAACGGCAATGCCTCTCTTCTCATAGGCAGCGGTGCCGGACGGGGTCGTGCCGTCTACGTACGGCATTACCTGGGAAACGGTCAGGCCGTTGCCCTCCTGGGCGTTGACGGCTGCCTGAATGGTGTTGACAAATGCTACGGCATCCGGACGTCCCTCTGTCACATGGGTGATGTCCAGCCCTTCGTCTTCGGCGTTCTTCCAGCTCTCGGGAACAGTAACCTCATGGGCCTGGTATGCGCCTGCATCGATAGCCGCCCAGTTCTTCTGGACAATGTCGTCACCCTTACGGCCGTATGTGGCCTTTGCAGCAGCCTTCATCAGTTCAATCGCCTGCTCTTCCGGAATGATGCCGGCCAGCTTGAAGAAAGCGGACTGCAGAATCGTATTGATCCTTGTCGGGCCCATGCCGACTTCAATACCGATCTTCACGCCGTCGATCGTATAGAACTTGATGTTGTGGTTTGCAATATAGGCCTTGACCTGGCCGGGCAGATGCTCTTCGAGCTCTTCTGCGTTCCACGGACAGTTCAGCAGGTACGTGCCGCCGTCAACCAGTTCCTGTACCATATTGTACTTGCGGATATAGGACGGATTGTGGCAGGCGACAAAGTTCGCGCGGTGGATCAGGTACGTGGACTTGATCGGCTTCTTGCCGAAACGCAGGTGAGACATGGTCACGCCGCCGGATTTCTTGGAATCATAGTCGAAATAGGCCTGTGCATACATGTCTGTATTGTCGCCGATGATCTTGATGGAGTTCTTGTTCGCACCGACAGTACCGTCTGCGCCCAGGCCCCAGAACTTGCAGTTGATGGTGCCTTCCGGTGTGGTGACCAGACTCGGGCCGACCGGCAGGGACAGATTGGTCACGTCATCGATGATGTCGATGGTGAACGTCTTCTTCTCGGTGTTGTCATATACAGCAACGATCTGGTTCGGGGTGGTGTCCTTGGAGCCCAGACCATAGCGGCCG
>CADBNA010000246.1 GCA_902795835.1 uncultured Lachnospiraceae bacterium
ACTGGGGCGGCGGCATCGATACGCAGCACCTCCTGCCGGAAGGAACGCCGGACGCGGTCTATGACCAGGCAAAAGAGTGCCTGAGCATCTTCAGCAAAAACGACGGCTATGTCTTCAATACCATCCACAATATCGTGCCCGGTGTGCCGGCTGCCAATGTGGACGTTCTGGCCAGAGCCGTGAGAGACTTTAACGCAGGAAGATGACCCCCCTGAAAAAACGTACCTTTTGCACAGAGACTTGGGGAAGCTACTTGCAAAATGAGGCATTCTGCACTATACTTATTGAGTATCTTTAAGCGGGACACAGCTTGTCCGCGCAAGGGATAGAAACGTTAATGTAATGTGAAAGGAGAGAAACTATGAAACTGAAAAAAACACTGGCACTTCTGTTGGCTTCTGTCATGACCATGGGTCTGGCCGCTTCCACCGTAGCTGCATCTGAGGACGAGATCGTCGTCAGCGTCATCCTGAAGACCCTGTCTTCAGAGTACTGGCAGTATGTCAAGGCCGGATGCGATGCCTACGCTGCAGAGAATGAAGGCGTCAGAGTCAAAGTTGCAGGCCCGCCGTCAGAGACATCTTTTGATGACATGACCAACATGATCCAGACCGAGCTGTCCAATGCCGAGAACGATGTTCTGGTCATTGCCCCGCTGCAGTCCGAGAGCGTAGCCGCGCAGATCGCCGGCACAAAGATCCCGGTTCTTGCCCTGGATACGAACATTGACTCTCCTGATATTAAGACCTTCATCGGCACAGGTAATGAGGCCGCAGCAAAAGAAGGCGCGATCGCGGCTGTTGAGAAGGCCAAAGAGCTTGGCTGGGAAGAGATCAAATGCATCGAGATCGCAGGTGTTCAGGGGGACCAGACCAACACAGCCCGCATGAACGGTTACAAGGCTGGCGTCAATGAGTCCGGCGGCGAATTCCTGGAGAACGAGGTCCAGTACGCAGACGCGACTGCAGACCGTGCTGTTGCAGCTATGGAAGGCATTATGTCAAAACATCCGGAAGGCATTGCCATTATCTGCGCAAACAACGATGATATGGCTCTGGCCGCTGCAAAGACCGCACAGGGCAACGAAGCTTACAAAAACACGGTATTCCTCGGATTCGACGGTTCTGGTTCCGCATGCGAAGCCATGGCAAACGGTACTTATGAGAACTACATCTCCGTCGCTCAGCAGGCATATGACATGGGCTACAAGGGCGTTGAGGCAGCTGTTCAGGCAGCGAACGGCGAAGAGCTTCCGGAGTTTGTGGATTCCGGTGCTGCCATCATCACCAAAGATAATGCGCAGGAGCGTCTTGATACGCTGGCCAGTTACCTGGAATAAGCAAGAAAAAAATGACAGCAGTGTAAAGCTGTCCCGAGGAGGTCGGCCCTGATGGACCGGCCCTTCTCAATAGAAGAGCAGGATCCCGGAGCGGATCCTGCGAGTCAACTGGCGGAAAAGCATAAAAAAGATCAGGTGTGAGAGTATGAGCGAATATATCGTAGAGCTGAGAGATGTCAGAAAGACGTTTCCCGGCGTCGTGGCACTCGATCACATGAATCTGACCGTACGGCCCGGAGAGATCCACGGGCTGATCGGTGAGAACGGGGCCGGCAAATCGACCCTGATCAAAGTCCTGACGGGTGTTCACAAGCCTGACTCGGGCCAGATCATCGTGGACGGGCAGGAGCTTCATTTCAACAACCCCCAGGAAGCCATCAACGCGGGAATCGCCTGTGTGTATCAGGAGCTGAATATCGAGAAGCTGCTGAACATCACCGACAACATCTATATCAATAAATGGCTGAAAAAGGGAAGACTGCTGGATTACGGCACCATGCACAAGCGGGCGCAGGAGATCATGAGCGGCCTGGGCCAGGAGGTGGACGTGCACAAGGCGGCCGGCACATATGGCATGGGCATCCAGCAGATGATCGAGATCGCGAAGGCGACCCTCGTCAACGCCCGGTGCATCATCATGGACGAGCCGACATCCTCCCTTTCCGAAAAAGAAGTCAAGCAGCTGATGAAGACCTGCCGCGACCTGAAAGCGCAGGGCATCGGCATTGTATTTGTATCCCACAAGCTGGAAGAGCTGTTTGAGCTGTGCGACCGCGTGACGGTTATCCGTGACGGCCAGTACATCGACACGAAGGACATCCAGGACTGGGATAACGACAAGCTGATCCAGGCCATGGTGGGCCGGACCCTGGACAACCAGTTCCCGAAGGAATTCGGCGTAAAGTCAGCCGAGCCGCTGCTGAAGGCAGAGCACCTGCAGGAGGCCGGCGTGCTGAACGACGTCTCCTTCGAAGCGTACGGCGGGCAGATCCTCGGGTTTGCCGGACTGGTCGGCGCGGGCCGCACGGAGACCATGCGCGCCCTCTTCGGCGCGGACAAGCTGGACGGCGGAACAATCAGCATCAAGGGCAAAGCCGTATCCATCAAATCTCCCAGGGACGCCATCCAGAACGGCATTGCCTTCCTGACAGAGGACAGGAAGGGCCAGGGCCTGGTCCTGGCGGAGTCGATCCGGAACAACATCATCCTGGCGAACATGAAAGAGTTCAGCAGCGGTCTGTTCCTGAACCAGAAGAAGATCACGGAGGTCGGGGAGAAGAACATCGCGGACCTCACGATCAAGACGCCGAGCCTGGACGAGAGAGTCGGGCAGCTCTCCGGCGGCAACCAGCAGAAGGTGGTCATCGCGAAATGGATCAACGTGGAAGCGGACATCTATATCTTTGACGAGCCGACAAGAGGCATCGACGTCGGCGCGAAGGTCGAGGTATACCGCGTCATGAACCGTCTGGTAAAAGAGGGCAAGTGCGTGATCATGGTATCGTCGGAGATGCCCGAGGTACTGGGCATGAGTGACCGCGTTGTCGTCATGCGCGGCGGCAAGATCACCGGCGTCGTGGACAGGAATGATCCGGAATTCAACCAGGAAGACCTTATGAAGTATGCATGGGAGGTAGGATAAAAACATGAAAAGCAAATCTGGATTAATGCAGTATGCGGGAACTGCCGGCGCATTGCTGATACTTTGTATCGTTCTTACCATTGCGTCCCCGAACTTTCTGAAATTTGACAACCTGATGAACGTCCTGAAACAGACGTCCTTCAACGCCCTGCTGGCGATCGGCATGCTGCTGGCCCTGATCACGGCCGGTATCGACCTGTCCGTCGGCGCGAACGCGACCTTCGCGGCCTGTGTGTGCGGCTGCCTGGTCAAAGCCGGCATGACCAATGCATTTGTCCTGTTCATCGCAGCCCTGGCGATCGGCGCCTGTGTCGGCCTGATCAACGGCCTGATGCTTACCCGGCTTCATCTGCCTCATCCGTTCGTATCCACCCTGGGTATGAAGAACGTGCTCTGGGGCGCCGGCCTGATCGTCACGGGTTCACAGATGATCAACTTTACCGGCGACGCGCAGGGCATCATGACCCTGGGATCCAAAACGATCGGCGGTTTCCCGATCAGCTTTATTGTCGTTATCGTTCTCTACATCTGCATGCACGTCATGCTGACCCGCACGGCCCTGGGCCGTTCCATCTACTGCGCGGGCGGCAACATGGAAGCGACGAGGCTGTCCGGTATCAACGCAGCCAACGTACTGACCTTCTGCTATATGTGGTCCGGCCTGATGGCAGGCCTTGCCGGCGTCGTGGCCATCGGCCGTTCCGGCATCTGCAACGGCGCGAATGCTATCCAGCCGTACGATACTGACGCCATCGCCTCCTGTATCATCGGTGGTGCGTCCTTCATGGGCGGCAAGGGAACCATGCTCGGCACTATGCTGGGCGCCCTGATCATCGCCGTGCTGCGTAACGGCTTCACGCTTCTATCCGTGTCTTCCGCGGTACAGAACCTGGTGCTCGGCTTGGTTATCATCGGCGCCGTCCTCCTGGATGTGACGCGTGAGAACATGGCTGCGAAAGCCCGCAAGATGCAGGCTGCCGCTGCGAAGTAAAAACTGCAGAGATAAAACCGACTGTGGAGAGACGGGGACAGAAGAGTTCCTGTCTCTCTTTTTTCCTGATATAATCAGATAATACGCAGAACGATTTTTTTCAGAGGACAGCAGGTGAAACAATGGAAAAAAAACTGGATCGCGTACAGATAGACTCGATCATCCGGGACGAAGGCGGCATTCTGGCCAGACAGGGGCGGGGGTTTCATTTCTGTACCCCGGTTGCACGGGAAAACCTGTATCATCTGTCATGGAGCGATGAATACATCTGTGATGATACATACAGAGTTGACCGGGACTACCTGAACTGTTTTCTGCTGATGAATCTGGTTTCCGGGAAAATGACACTGCAGGCGAAAGGGAAGCAATGGACTCTCGGGGATTCAGAACTCGTCCTCCTGGATCTGAAAAAGCCGCATATCTATCAGGCCGATACAAAGATTCAGGTGCAGCAGTATATGCTGAACGGGGGAGCGCTGCCTGCGTATTATAAGCTTCTGACAGAAACGGACGGCCCGGTATTCCGGAAGGACTCCCGTATTCAGTTCCTGCTTTCTTCACTGAAGAAAGAATCCATGGCACCCATGCCGGATGATCAGATCATTTCCATGCTGATTACCAATATTCTCTGCTCGCTTAGCGGCAGTATGAGGGGACGGGAGCGGGATCCCGTCCGGCAGGCGCAGTATTATATCAATGACCATTACCGGGAAGAGATCACGCTGGAGGATATCGCCGCTTCCGTCTCGCTCAGCAAATACTATTTTTCCAGGATGTTTGAGAGAGAAGTCGGCACGACGCCCTGGGAGTTTCTCGTACAGACCCGCCTCCGGAATGCCATGCAGATGCTCACCCACAGCAGCGCATCGGTTGACGAGATAGCCGAACTCTGCGGGTTCACGACTACAAACCATTTTATCCGTTCTTTTAAGTCTCATACAAATTTTACGCCGGGTGCGTTCCGGAAGCATTTTAACGACGTTCCGA
>CADBNA010000247.1 GCA_902795835.1 uncultured Lachnospiraceae bacterium
GCCCGGATGATATGCGCCTGTCCGTGCGCCGCAGTCAGGCCGAGAAGTGCGCCCTTCATCTCCGGGCACAGGTCCGGCGGGCCGGATCCGATCAGATGCGGCAGGGCAATCAGGCCGTCCGCCCCGGGCGGACATGCCGCTGCCAGGCGGTCCATGCGGTCATAGGCATTTTCTTCGCCAGGCACACCGGGTATTCCCGGCTCCTGCAGCCCGCCCGAAAGAACGTCGCGGAGCCAGCGCAGGCAGATCCCGCCGGAAGCATAGGCGTGTACCATATACAAGCCTGGAACCGCGCTGCAGTAGCAGGGCATCTCTCCCGCCGGATCCTGCACGATGTGATCCGCCATAGCCATCGTACAGAGAGCCGATCCGGTCACATCTGAAAAACTGCCGGGCGCAATATTGCCCACGCCTACTGCCCCGCAGGCAAGGTCTATGCCGCCGATGGAAAACAGGGTGCGGGTACTCAGTCCGAACCGCTCTGCCGCCTCCTGCCGGATATGTCCGGTCACGGCGCCGGGCAGGACGATCTCGGGCAGCTGTTCCTCCCTGATCTGCAGAAAATCCAGCATCTCCGGCCAGTAGCGTCTGCTGCGTATGTCAAAATAAACCGAAGAGCCAAGTATGGAGTCTTCCCCGGCAGCGCGGCCGGTCAGCAGGCAGCTGAACCACCCCTCGAGCTGCACAATCTTCCGCATGGAAGCAAACACATGCGGCTCATGCCTGCGCAGCCAGAGCAGCTTTGCCCCGGGCCAGATTGCGTCCGCTCCCACCTGTCCCGTCATCTCCTGTATGCGGGAACTTCCGAAATGCGAGACAATCTCCCTGGCTTCCGCAAATGCCCTCGTATCACACCACACGACTGCCGGACGCAGCGGTCGTCCGTCCTCATCCAGCAGAAGCATGGTTTCACCCTGTGTCGAGAGCCCCAGAACGGCAATCTCCTCCGGTGAAATGCCGGCCTCTTCTATAACAGCGCGCACAGACGCAGCGAAGGCATCCGTATAGACCTCCGCGTCCATCTCCGCCCATCCCGGTTCCGGAGAACGGAAGCTGTATTCCCGGCTCCTGCAGGAGAGCAGGACGCCGTCTTCACGGAAAAGAGCCGCTTTCAGGGCGGTTGTCCCTAAATCCACAGCAAGAATGGTCTGCATATATGCGCTCCTGTATCACGCTGTCGTGTTCCCGCTTTACAACGCTAAATTGATCCGGTTCCTCATAATACAGAAAAACAGGGGGAGATGCAAGGTTTCCCGGCGCATTCCGCACGCTTTCCTCTTCCTTTCCTTTTGTCTTTCTGAAACAGGTAATTGCAAAACGGCATGCGGTCGGGAAATTGTATGAACGTTCAAACGGCTTCCGCGCAAAGAACTTCTATGCATTCACGTCATCTGCTAAGAACATTCGCAATTGCCTGTGTCTTTCTGAAATGTGCAGCAGGTATGCCGGGATGCCTGTGTTTCAGAGCATCTTCCCTTCTTTCTAAAAACGCCTCAGGTTCACTTGGCCGCTTCTGTTTTAGAACATCTTACCTTCTTTATAAAAACCGGTTCAGGTACACTTGACCGCGTCTGTTTTCTTATTTTATAATAGCGGATAGTTCAACGCTTTATCAGAGCAAAATCGGAGGATACACGCATGTATGACGTCATCGTGATCGGGGCCGGCAGTGTCGGCTGCTCCGCCGCGAGGGAGCTGAGCCGTTTCCGGCTCCGTGTACTGGTCCTGGAAAAGGGACACGACCTGTGTGCCGGCGCCAGCAAATGCAATTCCGGCATGATCCACGCGGGATATGACCCGATTCCCGGGACCAATGAGGCGCTCTTTAACGCACCGGGCTGCCATCTCATGTATCAGATCTGTGAAGAGCTGGATGTGCCCTTTCTGCAGAACGGGACCACGATCTTTGCCACGGATGAAAACGGCATGAAAGAGCTGCGCAAGCTTCTGGGCTTTGCCGCAGACAATGGGGTCCGGGCGGAGATCGTCACGCCGCCGCGGCTGTATGAGCTGCAGCCCGATATCGGAAAAAACGTGAAAGCTGTCCTGTGGGTTCCGGACGGCGGTGTTACCAACCCTTTCACCGTCACGTTTGCCCTGGCGGAAAACGCACACAGCAACGGTGTTTCCTTCCGCTGTGACACCGAAGTCACCGGCATTCAGAAGACAGGCGAAGGTTTTCTGGTCACGGCCGGGGAAGAGGTTTTTGAAACCCGTATGATCATCAACTGTGCAGGCGGCCATTCCGATGTCATCAACAATATGGTCTCTGAACATACCTTCCGGATCATTCCCCGGTTCGGGGCCCATGTCGTGCTGGACCGCAAGGGTTCGGAAAAGCTTACCACCACGCTGATGGAAACGCCTCATGACCTTCCCGGCGGCGGCCATACCAAGGGAATGGCCATCATACCCACGCTCGGCGGCACCATGCTCCTGGGCTGTGACGCCACAGAGGTCGGCGATCCGGATTTTACGGATACGCGGCGCGACTCCATTGAACAGATCCTGGAATATTTCAGGGCTGCCTGGAAGGATCTTCCCCTGGGCAGCAACGGCTCTCCGTTCCCCGAAGACCGCATCATCTCCATCTTCGGGGGATGCCGGCCTCACGCCGACACCAATGACTTTGTGATCGGAGAGCCCGAAGACGCGCCCGGCTTTGTAAATGCGGGCGGCACGGAATCGCCTGCCTTTACCGCCTGCTACGCCATCGGACAGCATGTGGCCGGCATCTGCGTCGACAGGCTCCGCCCCGCCCGGAATGAACAGTTTGATCCCAGACGAAAAGTCAGAAAAGCCTTCCGGGATATGGATGCAGGCGAACGGCGGCAGGCCATCGCCGAAAACCCGGACTACGCAAAGATCGTCTGCCGGTGCGAACTGGTCACGGAAGCCGAAATCCGCGAAGCCATCCGCCGCCCGCTGGGCGCACGGTCCGTAGCCGGCGTAAAGCTGCGCACCCGGGCCGGAATGGGCCGCTGCCAGGGCGGCTTCTGCAGCCCCAGAGTAGTGGAAATCCTCAGCGAAGAACTCGGCATCAGTCCGTTGGAAGTGACCCAGTGCGGCGGAGAATCCCGCATACTGTGCGGCCTTGCCTGCGAAGGAGAAAAGATTTGATGAGAAAAGCAGAACTGGTCATCATAGGAGGCGGCGCTGCGGGAATGGCAGCCGCCGTCAGTGCCCGGCAGGAAGGCATCGAAGATATCCTGATTCTGGAGCGCAGCGCTTCTCTTGGCGGTGTCCTGCAGCAGTGCATTCATAACGGTTTTGGCATACACCGGTTCGGTGAAGATCTGACCGGCGTGGAATTCGCCGCAAAATACCGGGAAAAGGTGGATTTTTCCGGCATTTCCCGACTTCTGAACACGTTTGTCATCGACATGCGTGCGGACAGGACGATCACCGCTGTCAGCCCGGATGAAGGACTCTTCGAAATCAGGGCCGAAAGCATCATTCTGGCCATGGGCTGCCGGGAGCGGTCCCGGAATGCCCTGCTGATCCCGGGAGCAAGGGGTGCCGGCATTCTGACCGCGGGCACAGCCCAGCGGTATCTGAACCTGCACGGCTATCTGCCGGGACGTCGGATCGTCATTGTCGGCTCCGGAGATATCGGCCTGATCATGGCCCGTCAGTTTGTGCTGGAAGGCTGTGAAGTGGCCGGCGTCGTGGAGATCATGTCCTGGTCAGGGGGCCTTCCCCGCAATATGAAACAGTGCATCGAGGACTTTGACATCCCTGTATGGTACAATTCCGTTATTGCGGAAGTGCGCGGAAAAGAGCGTGTCAGTTCCGTTCTGGTCGGCCGCGTGGATGCAGACCGCCGTCTGATTCCCGGAACGGAATTCGAGGTTCCGTGTGATACTCTCCTCATCTCCGCGGGTCTGATCCCTGAGAATGAGCTGACAGAACAGGCAGGCATCCGGATGGATCCGGCAACACACGGGGCAGTCGTAACGGAAGATCTGCAGACCTCTCTGCCCGGCGTCTTTGCCTGCGGCAACGTCCTCCACGTACACGACCTGGTCGACTTTGTCAGCGAAGAAGGGGAGCGCGCCGGAAAAAATGCGGCCGCATGGCTGCGGCAAAACAGAGACACAGGAGACAGGGGAGACAAAGATCTGATTCCTGTCTCCTGCGGGCCGGAAATCGGCGGTGTTATCCCGCAGTTCGTCCGCCGGGACACACCGCAGGAAGAAGTGCTGTTCTTTTTCCGGCCGCGCATCCGCGGGCGGGATGCAGTAGTCAGAGCGGAAGCCGGCGGCAGAATTCTGCAGAAAAAGCGTTTCCTGGCTGTGACCCCCGGTGAAATGTGTCGTCTGGCTGTCCCGGCAGAACAGTTATCGGGCGCAGAAGAAATACGGATTTCCTTAATGACGGAGATAAGTGAGTCGAGGACGTGAGCAGAGGTCGTTTCTCTGACTCACCCAGTCACTGGTGAAAGGCAGAAGCAGCTATGAATATGACAAAAAGCAACAGCCCGCAGGAACTTGTCTGCATCAACTGTCCCAGAGGATGCCTTCTTACGGCTGAACAGGGGGCTGAGGGCCTGATTATACGGGGTAATACCTGTGACCGCGGGCCGGAGTATGCCCGGCAGGAACTCATCAATCCAATGCGCGTCCTGACGGTTCTGATGCGGCCGGAAGGGGGCGGCATTCCCGTCAGCGTCCGCACCGACCGTCCCGTGCCGAAAAGCCTTCTTCTTCAGTGTGCGGCTGAGATTTACCGCACGCACCCGGCACTTCCGATCCGCAGGGGCGATGTCCTGATACGGGATCTGTGCGGCACAGGGAGCAATGTAATCGCGACAAGAGATGCCGTCTGAAAGGAGGATTTCCCAATGCTGGCATTGAGATGGCATGGAATCCGCGATGTGCGGGTGGAAGAAAGAGAAAAACCGGTACCGGGTCCCGGCGAGGCTCTCATTCATGTAGCGTATGCCGGAATCTGCGGGTCGGATCTGCATATTTATACAAAAGGAATGTTTATCCAGAATATCCCTGAAATCATGGGCCACGAGTGCTGCGGTATCGTTGAAGCCTGCGGGGAGGGTGTGCAGGATATCCTTCCGGGCGATCATGTGGTTCCCAATCCGATGGTTCCCTGCGGAACCTGTGAGAGCTGCAAAAACGGCAGCTGGAATACCTGTGAGGCTCTCGGCTTCATCGGAGAGGTCTGTCCCGGATGTTTTGCGGAATATGTCTGTCTGCCTGCCAAACGGCTCATCCGCGCAGACCCTGCAGCAGACATGCGTATCCTGGCGCTGACAGAACCGCTGGCCGTCGCAGTCAATGTCTGCCGGAGAGCCTCTTTTTCGCCGGCTGACACCCTGGCCGTGATCGGTGCCGGCCCTGTCGGCCTGCTCGTCGCAGCCACGGCCAGGCAGGTGTATCATCTGGAAAATGTTACGATCGTAAACCGGTCTCCCGGACGCCGGGAGATCGCGGAAAAGCTGGGCCTGGAAGCACTGGCCTCCCTGCCGGAGGGGCGGCGTTTTTCCCATATCGTGGATGCAGCCGGCAGCAGCGCCTCCCTTTCCACTGCGCTGGAGCATATACGCGCCCGGGGATGTGTACTGGCCGTCAGCGTCTATGAAAGCCTTTGTACACTGGACGCCAACCTGCTCGTCGGAGCGGAATGCACGCTGACAGGCTGCAACTGCTACACCACGGAAGACCTGCAAACGGCTGCACAGCTGCTGTCCTCCGGCAAACTGCAGGCAGAACCCGTCATCACGGATGTCCTGCCCCTCACGGAGGGGCCTGCCGCTTTTGAAAAGCTCTGCGGCAAAGACAAAACTTCAGCCAAGATTCTCTTTCAAATCGGAGGGTGAAGCCGGCAAGAGGAGACAGGGGTCAGACCTCTGTCTCCTCAATCTCTGACGATCCAACAAATTCACCAGTGGATTCAAAAGGAGACAGAGGTCTGACCCCTGTCTCCTCTCCTCCGTCTCCTTCTCGCTGTCTCCTCGCTGTCTCCTCACACCAGCGAGCTTCTGCTGCGCTTCAGATAGGCTCCGTCGCCGGGCTGTCCCAGGAATTCTCCCGCTTTTACAATCTCTTTTCCGCGCAGATAGACGGATTCTACGGCGCCCCGGACTGTTCTGCCTTCATAGCAGGTATAGTCTCCGGCTCCGTGCATCTTCTTCTGGGTCAGCGTCCAGCGTTTCTCTGGATCAAAAATCACGACATCTGCGTCAGCGCCCGGCTGCAGAGAGCCTTTGCGGGGATACAGGCCTGCGATCCGGGCCGGCTCTGCGCATAGGCTGCGGACCAGCTGCGGCAGACTGATCCGGCCGCCTGCCACGCCTTCTGCGTACATCAGGACCAGCCGCTCTTCCACGCCCGGTGCGCCGCTGGGACATTTTGTAAAATCCTCTGCCCCCTGCTGTTTCTGCTTTGCGAATGTGAAAGGACAGTGGTCCGTGGCAACGGTCTGAATCACTCCGTCCCGCAGCGCCTCCCACAAGGCTTCTCTGTCCTCTTTTTTGCGCAGCGGCGGAGCCATAACAGCCTTCAGGCCTTCCTGCGGATCTTCATACATGCTGTCATCCAGGAGCAGATACTGCGGGCATGTCTCGACGCCAAAGTGCCTCTGCCCCCGCTCTCTTGCCCGGAGGATCTCCTTCAGTCCTGCCTGGCTGGAAAGATGAACGATGTAGACTGGCGCCTCTCCGGCTGCTTCCGCCAGATACAGGAGACGGTTTACAGCCTCCGCCTCCGCTTCCTGCGGACGGCTTACCGGGTGCCAGCAGGCCTGCTTCTTGCCCTCCCGGACAAATTTTGCGCGCAGGTAAGAAACAATCCCGTCATTTTCACAGTGCGCGGCAATCAGAATATCCTGTTTCCGCGCCTCAGCCAGAATCTGCATCAGATCCGGATCCTGCAGTTTGTAATCATATGTCAGATAAGCCTTGAAACTGGTGATGCCTTCCTCTTCCGCGATTTCGCCCATCTCCTTCAATATATCCGGAGACACGTGCTGCAGTACCCCGTGAAATCCATAATCGACCGCCGCCTTTCCATCGGCAAGCCGGTGGTACTCTTCCACCTGATGCCAGAGGCTGCAGCCGGCAGGCCC
>CADBNA010000248.1 GCA_902795835.1 uncultured Lachnospiraceae bacterium
CCAGATATCGACGCCGATGTCAACCATATCCGTCACCAGCGGCTGACAGATGCAGTCGGCATGATGCATATAGATCATTCCTTCTTCATGAATGGCATCAGAGATCTCCTGCTGCAGCGGTTTGATGATTTCACGCCATACACTCGGCGGTAAAAAGACATTTTTCTTGGAACCCCAGTCGTCATGATAGAAAATAATGTCCGGATGTATTTCGCGCGCCATCTGGTGAATGTAGCCGATCTTGTAGTCGCAGACCACCCGCAGCAGTTCCTTCATCTCATCCGGATACTCCAGGTAATTGATGAGCGCATCTTCCATTCCCATCAGAAAATGGGACATCTCAAACAGTCCGCCGCCGAACATGAGGCCTACGAACCGTTCTTTCCGGTCCGTGGATTCGGCCATCTGCTTTGCAGGGCCCCAGTCCAGGCCATCCAGGGAGGGAACGGTCAGCTGTTCTTCCCATTTTTCAATGTCCTTGATGACCTTGGTTTCTTCCGTGATGTGCGGATGCGGCCCCGGTGCGCCGGGTTTCCAGATTCTCTGGACGCCCCATCCGTCTGCGTGAGGCAGCCCGTCCTGGGGAGGAAATCCCGACATCAGCACCGGATCCGGCACCAGTGTAATCGCATTCATAATGTCATCATAGCGATCCGGCTGTTCGTGATTGTAAATAGCCATCGCGTTTTCTCTCAATGTCATCATATCTGTCCCGCCTTTTCTCCATCCTGCGCGGCCTGCGCCGCATCCTGGTTTTCCAATTAATTCAAGTCCGGCTTTGCCGGACTTGCGCCGGGCTGCACGTCAGCTCTGCTGACAAACTTCCCCTGTGCAGCCCTGGCATCCGCCGGAGGCATACTCAGAAGGAGATGGGACTCCTCCTGAGAAGATTTGATTTCTCCCCCACCTGTAGAGGAGGGGCCATCTCCTTCTAAGTATAGGGGAATCAGGTGCCGTTTATAATGTCAGCTCCGCACAAATATCGGAATCGCGGGGTTAGGTTTTTTTGTATTTTTTCATCCGCTGATTAACGATTGATTTTCCCGGGAACAGCGATTACAATAGACAGATAACAGAAGAAATGGCCCGGCGCATAGAAAGCCGGTTCTGTAATCAGTTTTATGAAAGGAATGACTTCCGCACAGCTGCTGCGGCAGTCCGGGTATGAAAAATGGCGCTTATGGAAGAAAAAGTACTGAATGAAGGCGAGAACTGCAGCGGTGACTGCAACAGCTGCGGCAGTTCCTGCTCTTCCTTTGACCCGGAGAAGGGAACCATGACCATAACAACCGATGATGACCAGGAGGTGGTCTGCCGGGTCATCCACATTTTCCAGGCAAAGGAACAGAAATACATTGTCCTTCTGCCGGAGGGCAGCGATGAGGGCTGGCTCTTCCGCTTCTATCAGGACAAGGGGGATAATCCGAGACTGGAGAATATAGAAGACAGCAGCGAATATCAATTCGCCGCCGCTGTGTTTGACCATCTTATGAACAATGTCAGTTTTGAAGAAAACCGGGAATGAGCTTCCCGGTTTTTTTCTTCAGTCTTTTCCGGTGCTGCCGAAGCCGCCGGCCCCGCGCACGGTATCGTCCAGCTCCTCCGCCTCCTGAAATTCGGCGGGCAGGAAGGGCAGGATAACCAGCTGCGCGATGCGCTCTCCGGGCGTCACCGTGCGGGATTCCCCGCTGTCGTTATGCAGGGCTACCATGCAGGGGCCCCTGTAATCCGCGTCGATCACGCCCACACAGTTGGCAGGACGCAGGGACTCTCTGGCGGCAAGCCCGCTCCGGGCAAACACGGCCCCGAAATATCCCTCCGGAATCTCCAATGACAGGCCTGTGGAGATCATCACCGTTTTATGCGGCCCGATCCCGGTCTCCTCCTGCAGATCCGCATAGAGGTCGTAGCCCGCCGCCGCGGCGCTCCCGCGTGTGGGGAGCTGCGCGGTCGGGCTCAGTTTTTTTACACGTATTTTCATATTCTGATTCACTCGTCTTCACGCAGGGAAGGGACTCAGTCTGCCGTGTTCATCGGCTCGGCATTTTTCGGGCAGTCCTTGATGGAGAAGCTCAGACGGCCCATGCGGTCCTTTCCAAGGCATTTCACTTTCACGACATCACCGAGGGTCAGCACATCTTCCACATGATTGATCCGCTCTTTCGCGATCCGGGAGATGTGCACCATGCCCTCTTTGCCGGGGGCGAATTCCAGGAAGGCGCCAAACTCCTTGATGCTGACGACTTTGCCAACGAGGATCTGGCCCTCTTCAAAATCTGTCACAATCGTCTGGATGTATTTCTTTGCCTTTTCCATCATCTCTCTGTCTGTACCGCAGATGGAGACGGAGCCGTCCTCTTCAATGTCAATCTTGACGCCTGTGCGGGCGATAATCTCATTGATCACCTTGCCCTGTTTGCCGACAACATCGACGATCTTCTCCGGATCAATTGTGATCTGGTCAATCTTCGGCGCGTACGCATTGACGCTCGGACGCGGACCCGGGATGGTCTTCTCGAGCACCTCTGTGAGGATATACTCTCTGGCCTCCTTGCAGCGGGCGACAGCCTCTTCTACGATGGCTCTTGTCAGGCCGTGGATCTTGATATCCATCTGGATTGCCGTAATGCCGTCATGCGTGCCGGCCACCTTGAAGTCCATGTCGCCGAAGAAATCCTCAAGGCCCTGAATATCTGTCAGCACCAGGTAGTCGTCATCCGTCTCGCCGGTCACCAGGCCGCAGGATATGCCCGCGACAGCCTTTTTCACCGGAACACCTGCCGCCATCAGCGCCATGGAAGAGGCGCAGACAGAAGCCTGGGATGTAGAGCCGTTGGACTCGAACGTCTCTGAAACGGCACGGATCGCATAGGGGAACTCTTCCTTGGACGGAAGCACCGGCAGCAGCGCGCGCTCCGCAAGGGCGCCATGGCCGATCTCGCGGCGTCCCGGTCCTCTGGACGGCTTGGTCTCGCCGACAGAATAGGACGGGAAATTATACTGGTGCATATATCTCTTTTCTGTCTGATTCAGGTCCAGGCCGTCCAGTCTCTGTGCCTCGGAGAGAGGTGCCAGCGTGACGACATCACAGATCTGGGTCTGACCGCGGGTGAACATGGCGGAACCATGTACGCGCGGGATAATATCCACTTCTGCGGCCAGCGGGCGGATCTGCCGGACATCGCGGCCGTCGGGGCGCTTGTGGTCCTTCAGGCTCATCTTGCGGACCGTCTTTTTCTGATACTGGTACACTGCCTCGCCGAGAACAGCCAGCCACTCCTCATTGTCTGCGAACTTCTCCTGCAGACGGGCCGTGATATCGGCGATGTTGGCATCTCTTACCTGTTTTTCATCGGTAAAGACAGCCTTCTCCATCTCTTCCTGCGGCACTTCCTCACGGATCGCCGCGAACAGCTCCTCCGGCACGGCGCAGCTGGTATACGTGTGTTTCTCCCTGCCGCACTCCGCCACAATTGTGTCGATAAAGGCAATGATCTTCTTGTTGGTCTCATCCGCCAGATAGATCGCCTCGATCATTTTATCCTCCGGAACCTCATTGGCGCCGGCCTCAATCATGATGACCTTGTCTCTGGTGGATGCGACTGTCAGATGCAGATCCGAGTTCACGCTCTCATCAAGGCCCGGATTGATCACCAGTTCGCCGCCTATCAGGCCGATCTGGGTGGCCGCGCAGGGACCGTCGAACGGAATGTCGGAAATCGAAGTGGCAATCGAAGAGCCAAGCATGGCTACGACTTCGGGATTGCAGGTCGGGTCAACGGACATAACCAGATTGTTTAGGGTAACATCGTTCCGGTAATCCTTCGGAAACAGGGGACGCATCGGTCTGTCGATGACACGGCTGGTCAGGACGGCATGCTCGGAAGCTTTGCCCTCTCTCTTATTGAAGCCGCCTGGGATTTTGCCCACCGCATACATTTTTTCTTCATACTCTACGGAGAGCGGGAAAAAATCGATGCCATCACGGGGTGCTTTCGACGCAGTAGCCGTGCACAGAAGCGTCGTATCGCCATAATGCATGAAGGCACAGCCGTTGGCCTGTTTTCCGACGCGGCCGATATCTACGGACAGAGTCCGG
>CADBNA010000249.1 GCA_902795835.1 uncultured Lachnospiraceae bacterium
GGAAGAGGCAGTAAATCTCGTAAAAGTTTTCAGAAACGGAGAAAATCCCAAAATCCATCCTTATGCGGCAGGTGAGATGCCGGATTTTTCCTCACAGGAAGGGCTTTTCCGGTATATCCGGCTTCTGGAAAAGGAACTGGATGCGGAGGAGAAGCGTAAGACGGAAGTCTTCCGGTCCCTTTTTGACCGGAGCCTTAGCCTGATCCGTGACCTGTACGGATCTGATCCGGTTTTTCCAAAAAGATGGGAGGGCAGGATTACTGCTGCTGACGTGGAAAACGTGCTGTACTGCGGAATCCCGAAAAATGCGGGAGGCAACCTGCTGCCCTGCAGCCGCTCTTATTTCGGGCCTGCCGTCTCCGCCTACCGCCTGACCAGGCAGCGGCTGGCGAGAATCCTTGCCGGAAAGGCAAAGATCATGAGGCATGACCTTCTGACGCTCCTCTTCCTGGTGTACGCGCTGACAGACAATAAAGATGCGTATTCCAGATACAGCGCGTTTCAAAGAGAAGCCGGGGCAATACAGGATGCATGCCTTTCGTTTTCGATTGCGCCGCATGACCTGTATGACCGGTTTCTGCTTTTGTGTCTTCGGACGGATTGGCCTTTGGAGACCTTTGCCATCGTATGGGAACTGTCATTTAGAAAGGCAGGCTGATCATAACGGTTATGGAGGAAGGGGTTTCCCCCCTCCTTAAGGGTCAGAAAGGTCCGAAGACGGATGCCAAAGACTGCAGGGGCTGCATCAGAACGGAAAAGTCAACAGTCAGTACCTGCTCATCAGCACTTTCCTTCTCATTTTTGCTGCCGCTCGTCTGCGCATTTTCAACGGATTTGTCATCCTCCCGGATGAAGCGGTACGCCTGTTCATAGAAGCTGCCGCATTCCATGGGAATGGTGCTGATCAAAGTATCGATTGAATCCCGTATGACGGCGGGATTTTTTTTGTTGTAGTAGTCCTGCAGGTCCCTGTTGTTCCTAAGCGATCGCCTGACAGAATCAATCTCCAGCGCCGCCTGCCTGGGTGAAATGTGAAAGCGCCTGCTGAGCATGGCATAGGAGCAGCGAGTTTCCTCTTCCGTAATGCCGTAATACAGAAGGAACATCAGGACAGCCTGGGAAGGCAGCTCCTTAAATGCGCTGTACCATCTCTCCAGCCCCTCCGCCTTCAGATATTCCTCTTCCGGCGTGCCGGCTGTTTTCCGGATCAGATCCTCCCCGTGCGTATAGGACTCGTAATAATGTTCTGAAGAGGCATTGATGATGGAAAGCCCGATCTCTGCCTGGGACAGGGTGAGATCCGCTTTCAGGGCGATGTTTGCGGCGGAAGGCTCAATATCGAGGACCTGCAGGGACGCGGAAGCCCTGTTCACCTTCGAAGCCAGCTCCCCGTAATAGGCTGTAGTGTGATAGGAGTTGTCCGCGATGTAAAGTGAGATTGTGTGGAGCAGATCCCTCTTCAGGTATGTCGTAAGCGCCCCCTTGTCAGGATCGTAGTCCGGAAGCTTTTTCAGCGCTGTAATGAAGCATTCATGCAGAAGGTCATCCTGGTCATTAACCAGGAATCCCGCGTATTTTTTGACCGTTTCGATAAGATAGCCTTTTATTTCATAAAGATACTGCTCCCTGGCGCGCTCTGCCTTCTCCGGATCTGCTGAATGAGAATCGGATACGATCTGCCGCAGACGCAGGCTGCGGTCTTCTTCAGAATGGATGGCTGTACTGTTCATGGCTTTCCCTCCTTAACCATATGCTGTTTTCAGGTCGTCCGCCCGGTGCATCTGAAGGAAACAGGGTGCCCGGGCTTTTTTCAACATATCATTCTGTAAGAGCAGGGCTCTTTCCTGACAGAAAATGGAATTGCCAATTGCAGAGGGGCATAATACAATGAAATAAAGCTTTAACGTGAGGAGAAAAAGGAATGGCTTCTTTTTCCGGAAAAGTAGCGGTGATAACCGGAGGCGCGTAAGGGATAGGCAGATGCATTGCAGAGATGTTCCGGAAGGAAGGGGCAAGAGTCTGTGTGATTGACCTGCTTGACCATCCTTATGAAACAGATCTGTACTGTCAGGGAGATATTGCGCAGGAGAGTGTTCTGCAGGATTTTGCAGCGGAAGTAATCGGAAAATACGGACATGTGGATTTTCTGATCAACAACGCTCTCCCGCTGTTCAAGGGGATCAGGGACTGCACATATGACGAATTCAACTATGCGCTTCGTGTCGGCGTTTCCGCGCCATTTATCGAAATAACAGCAAGAATACTCCATCCGATGCGTCTTAAAACCGGCTGACCGGTTTTATAAATGCCGAATAAGCATCGGTTGGAGATGAATTGCACTTGCCTTAAGGTTTGTCTCTGCGATATGCACATGTACAGGTTCTAAGGGATTGCTTTGCAAGGTGTTTCCTGAATTTATATCATATAGATATTTGATTGCAAAATATGGATTGACTTATCTTCTGACTTGTTGTTGAAATAGTCGTGTGCAGACGATAA
>CADBNA010000250.1 GCA_902795835.1 uncultured Lachnospiraceae bacterium
TCATAGTGATCCGCTTCTACGGCCGGAACAGGTTCATACCAGGTGAATACTTCCGGATCATTCAGCAGGTTGGAGCTCTGCGTATAGCCATACAGGGAACCGACATAGCCTTCTACAGACTGTTCATGATAGCTGTCAAGCTCCGCATAAGGCACGCCGGCCGCTTCTGCAAGCTTTGCTGCGGAATAATAGGCGCCGAGCGCCGACCAGTGGTGATCGGTCCGCAGGTAAATATCTTCTTCCTTGTGCTGATCCAGGACCTCCGTGACATCTACCGGGATGATTCCTTCGTTCAGCTGTGACCACACCTTCTCGAAGGTCTGCCGCTGCGGAACGGAATACTCACTGTAATTGGCCGGCAGGTAGTATTCACTTGCCAGCGGGATCGGCATGGAATAGATCCGGACCGTATCGCCGATCTGTTCGTACAGCTCATTCATAAAGCTGATATATTTTTCGCATTCTCCCCCGGCAAACAGAGGCAGGCCGCGCCAGTGTCCGTCCAGATTGACAATAACAAATCCGTTCTCGAAGGTGCCTTCCGCATCTTCCTGATGATAATCGCGGGTCTCCTCCTCTTCTTCTTTCGCCGGTGCGGAGGAAGCAGCCGGCACAGCAGCTTCGGAAGATGTCGGGATGGCAGCGCTTCCTGATGAAGCGGCCGCATCTCCGGCAGCGGAAGAAGCTGATGAAGTCTTATCTCCGGATGATGAATCGTCCGAAACCTTCTTTACATTTCCGATAACCTCCGCCGTGGCCCCCGAGCTGATGCCGAACAGGGATTTCAGGTTGTTGTTGGCATTCTTGAAAGCATCCCGGAACGGCACGGTGTCCGTATACCAGGTCATCACGCCGTCGGTAAACTCCCCCGAAAACCAGCTGGAAAAAGAAACAGACGGGAACTTTGCCAGTTCCCTTTTTTCAATATTGGATACCTTTGAGCGCGGAAATACCAGCAGAAAAAGAGAAATCAGCAGCCAGCACAGAAACAGTCCGGAAACCAGTCTCCTCGACAGTCTCAGATCCAGTCTCCGGCGGCGTTTTGCCTGTCTCTCTTTTCTCAGTCTCCGGCGTTCTTCCCGGTCCATCTCCATTTCATTTCTGTCTTCCTGCATTTTGCTCTCCCATCCTCCGTCAGAACCGCCAGTACAGGAACGGATTGTTCGTGGTATCTACCAGCATAATTGAACTGCATATCAGCAGCAGGAGGCAGAGTACCATAGAGCCGATCTTCCCGATCCGGAAGATCGCGTCATCCTGGCTGTTCACATACCACTCGCGCACCTTCGGCACGAGAGGGAAGCAGAACAGCACGGCTGCAAAGACAAGGAATATATTGTTCACCAGCGCAGCCCAGGTAATCGGATCCGTAAAGCCGCCCTTTCCCGTGATCATGCTGATGCCTGTGATATTCAGGAAAAACCGTCCCAGGTCGCGCAGATTCTCAAAATAGAAAATGCCGAAACCGATGATGATGACCAGCTTGCTGTAGATATGCTTCCACCATACAGGCCAGGCCTTGATCTTTTTCTTGCCCAGTCTCTGCTCAAAGAAGATAAAGAATCCGAAATACAGCCCCCAGAGAATAAAGTTCCAGGCCGCGCCATGCCACATGCCGGTGCAGAACCACACGAGAAACAGGCTCAGATACATGCGCCGTTTGCCGAACAGGGGCACATAGAGCAGATAATCACGGAAAAAGGAACCCAGAGAGATATGCCATCTCTGCCAGAATTCCGCGATTGTCATGCACATGAAAGGATAATTAAAGTTCTCGTCAAAATGGAAGCCGAACATCCGCCCCATGCCGATTGCCATATCCGAATACCCGCTGAAATCAAAATAGACATACATCGAATAGACAATCACGACAAACCAGGTTCCGAGCATGGACATGCCTTCCACGCTGTTCCCGAAGAAGCGGTCGACAATGACATACAGATTGTTTGCCAGTATGACTTTTTTGGCGAGTCCGACAATGACCCGCTGCGCGCCCTCGTACATGTCGACGGCGTTCGTTTTTCTCTTAGTCAGTTCTTTTTCGATCACGCTGTAGCGCACGATCGGTCCCGCAATCAGCTGCGGGAAGAAGGACAGGTAGACCAGGAAGCGGTAGAATTTCTTCTGGGGCTCCACAGTCTCCCAGTAGCAGTCAAGAATATAGGAGATCGCCTGAAATGTAAAGAAGCTGATGCCGATCGGAAGACGGATGGCCGGAATCGGAATCGATGTCCGGAACACGCCGTTAATCGTCTCAAGAAAGAATCCCGTATATTTGAACACGAGGAGAAACGCCAGATCCACAACCAGCGCAGCTGCCAGAAGCAGCCTGCCGGCAGGCTCCCCGCGGAACCGGTCAATCTGAAGACCCATAAACCAGTTGAAAAATGCGCTGAAAACCAGCAGGATGACCCAGGTCGGTTCTCCCCAGGCGTAGAAAATCAGAGAAAAGACGATCAGTATGATATTTCTGGTGCGCAGCCGGTCCGCATGGTAATAGCAGAGCAGGCACAGCGGCAGAAATAAAAACAGGAAAAACAGATCAGCAAAAACCATTACAGACTCCCTCTCACCTTCATTCGCATAATAGGTTACACCGAATACTGCGGTTTTGCAATCTGTTTTTCCTATGATTTTAAAACAGCGCTCAGCAGATACTGACTGCTGGGAAAGCTCTTCTGCGTCAGGTTTTCCAGCCGGATCAGGTCCACGTCCAGCCACAGTTCCTCAGCTGTCACCATCATATTGGCCAGCAGGATTCCGAAGTCCACTTCTTCCCACCGGTAGCGGTTCATCTGGGTGACCTGATGCTTTTTGGAAAAAATATGAATGCGGCTCTCCATGACGACAAAACGCCATGGCTGGGAATTCTGGGAGGACGGGGCCATGCGCCCTGCTTCCAGCAGGCTCCGGATACCGGTTTTCGGCGTCTCTCTGTACACACACAGCTCATCCATGGGCAGCCGCTTTGCCTCTGTCCTCTTGCGTGTGAAGCTGCCCCGGCTCCTGCCGAAAGCCAGCATGCCGGTCAGAACCAGGTCTCCCTTCTCCCGGAGATCCTTTCTCACATGTATATCTCCGATAAAGCAGGTGCCGTACCCCTGCGAACAGAGGTACAGGGCCATCTGCTGCATCAGAAAACCGACGTTCATCTGGTAGCGGGCCGTCACTTCTGAATAAAACAAAATACAGTAAGGCGCCCGTATGCCGAAAAGGCCGAGCCTGCGCAGCTGTCCTTTCCGGTTGTCGGCAATTGAGATGTCCGTCTCTATCCCTTCAAACAGAGGAAGAAACTCCCTGCACCTGGTGCGGATCTCATCCAGAACTTCCGGGGAGACTGCATCATCGGCAAACTTTCTCACCGTTTTTCTGGCAAAAATAGCTTCGTACTGGTTCATGGCTTCACCTGGCTGTAATAAAGCCCTTTGAAACAAGCGTCTCCGCACAGAGAACCGCGCCGCCTGCCGCCCCGCGCAGCGTATTGTGCGACAGGCCGACAAACTTCCAGTCAAACAGGTTGTCCGGGCGCAGGCGGCCAAAGGTGATGCCCATGCCGTTCTCCGCCATCACATCCAGCCGTACCTGCGGCCGGTCATCTTCGCGCATATAGCGGATGAACTGCGCGGGAGCGGAGGGAAGCTGATGCTCCTGGGGATAGCCGCGGAAGGCCTCGGCAGCCGCTACAAGCTCTTCAAAAGAAGGATTCTTCCGGAAGCGCACGCTCACTGCAGCCGTATGTCCGTTCAGCACCGGCACGCGGATACACTGCGCAGAGATAACCATCTGCTCTCCGCGGACAATCTGTCCGTCTTCGATACGGCCCCAGAGCCGCAGAGGCTCCAGCTCGCTTTTTTCCTCTTCTCCGCCGATATAGGGGATGACATTCCCCTCCATCTCCGGCCAGTCCAGAAACGTCTTGCCGGCACCGGAAATTGCCTGATACGTAGAGACCACGGCCTCATAAGGTTCAAAAGGCATCCAGGCAGTAAAGACCGGTGCATAACTCTGAATGGAACAGTTCGGTTTGACGGCGATAAAGCCCCTTTGTGTCCCCAGGCGCTTTTTCTGATACGGAATAACATCAAAATGGCTGTCATTGATCTCCGGAACGACCATCGGCACATCCGGCGTCCA
>CADBNA010000251.1 GCA_902795835.1 uncultured Lachnospiraceae bacterium
CCCCCGTTTTCCAGAGGAATCCCATATACCTGCCCTCCGAGAAGATCCTGAACCAGAAAAGAAGTAATGGAGCATTGGCCAAGACTGGGGTTTTCTTCGGACCAGTCCGACCGCATTCTGGGTGCACAGGTCTCGGCGCACCATGCATGTCTGAGATCGTCATACAAAGTGAGAATATTCGGCTTTACATTCTGCCATCCATAAAAATGATAGTCTTTCTCTTCAGTCTTTCTGTCCCCGGAAGCCTCCTGTTCACTGTGTTCAGCCAATAGTTCAATTTTCTGTGAGAGTTCGGGGACGGCGCGCTTCAGTCTCAGCACTCTTCCCTTCTGATCCATAAAGGCGTGTTCAGAATTCCCGACACAAATCAGCTCGCCATTCTCTTCCTTCCTCATCTCATAACGCAGCATCAGACGGGCTCCGTTGAAGCCGGCTACCGAAACCGTAATCAAGACGATTTCATTGAACACACACGGATGTTTGTATTCCACGGCCAAAGACAGCACGGGAGAAAACACACCCTGCTCCTCCATTTTGGCATAGGTGTATCCCAGCTGATCCATAAAATCGATTCTGGCTTCCTCCATCCAGTGGATATAATTTGCGTGATGCGCAATTCCCATCATATCTGTTTCATAATACTGAACTCTTCTCTTATACAGTTTCATGTTTTGAATCCTCTCACAGATTAATTATGTTTCTTTCGCCAGCAGCCAGGCCATCACATGGACTGCCTGCTGGAACTGACCGGTATGAATCAGTGCTTCGATTTCTTCCGCAGACAACTTTTTTACCGTCAGGACTTCCGTCTCATCCAGGTTCTGCTCTAATTCTTTCCGACAGTGGCGTGCACGGAAGACAAAGGCATAGTTATCCGCAAGTGTTGCATTGGACGGAACTGTCAGCAGATGCTCCCAGTCATCCGAAACATAACCCGTCTCCTCGGACAGTTCCCGTTTTGAAGCCTCCAGCGCGGTTTCAATATACTCGTTTGATCCATATTCCTTTCCGCTTACGCGTTCAATGCCCCCCGCAGGGAACTCTGTTGTTACCTGGCGGATCCCCTGCCGGTACTGCCGGACGCATATAAACTGCCCTTCTTCATCTGACGCCACAATGACGGCATAGTTTCGCCGGCTGTAGCTGTAGAAAGGTTCGAATATCCTGCCGTCCGGGTATCGGTAGGCCGACTTTCTGAAATCGATCCACTCGTCTTGAATAATATGTTCTGTTTTGACTTCTGTCCAGGCCAGATTTTCTTCCATTGTCCTTCCTTCTTTCAGGTGAATGGCTCAGTGCGCAGCCGTCAGATGTGCCTTCACAAAGTCGACAGAGAGCTTTGTGACATACACGTCGTCTTCACCGATAAATCCGTGGCCAGCCCCTTCGATAGTCACAAGTTCTGCCGAGGGAAAAGCCTTGACCGCACGCTCTGAATACGAAAGCGGAACAATGTTGTCTGCCGTCCCGTGAAAGATCAGCACGTCGCCGGGATAATCTCCCATTTTCTCATAAATGTCAACAGACATGGCGTCCTCCAGATAGATTCTGCCAATGGTCGCACCCATGAGCTCGGCGGTATCCGGAATCTCTTCCGGATTTGGTACAAGTTCTCTCATATCGTCGCTGATCACGAATCCCGGGAAGAGCAGAACCATGGCGCGAATGTCCTGAGGCCGTTCTTCCGCCGCATAAGCAGCAACAAAACCACCCTGGCTTCTGCCCAGAAGGAAGACCTGCTCCGGGTCGAACTCCTTCCGACACTTCAGGCTGTCAATTACGGCGTTCAGGTCCGCCGCCTCCGTCAGGACCGACATATCAAGGATGCTGCCGTCGCTCCGGCTTCCTTCTCCGCCACCGATAAAGTCGAAGACACAGACTGCAATGCCGTTCTCCGCATAGGCCGCAGCATAGGGCTCCACCTTGTCGCAGTTTCCGTTAAAGCCGTGCGCAAGAATAACCAGCGGAAACGGCGCCTCTCCCTGCGGGAGAAAGAGCTCTCCATAGATGTGTTTCCCATCCCGCAGGAAGGAGGTTTCCTCCACCGTGTAAGATCGTGCGGCAGCTCCTGCCGCATGCAGGGGCTCCACCTGTATCGCATTCGTCGTGTCCCGCAGGCCGAACAGTAGAAACAGGACAAAAATCACGGCAAGCAGTGCAGCGCAGCTCCAAAGAATCCGTCTTTTTGCGGTACGGAACCTTTCCTCGTTCTGAATCATATCGTCTTTACCGTACTATTCGGCACATCTTATGCCATCGCGCAGTCATGCTGCTCTGCAATCAGTGCTTTTGCCCGTTCCAGAAGCTCTCCGTACAGGACCTTCCCCGCGTCGTTTCTCGGAATTTCCGGGATCACGGCCACCGAGAAGGCACGCCTTACGACAGCAATTTTACTGCGGATATAGTTCTCAACGATGTCCTTGTCCTTTTCGTCTGTTACAAATACAATCAAGTGTTCATCAATGCCGGAACTGACAGTTAATACATTCAGATCCGACATCATTTTTTCATCGATCTCATCCAAACTGATCCTGTGCCCTGAGACTTTGATAAAGCGCTTGAGTCGTCCGACAATATACAGGTAACCGTCTTCGTCTGTCTCTCCCACGTCTCCGGTTCTCAGAATGCCGCCCCATTCATCTCCTTTGCAGAGATCTTCCCCGCTCTGCGCGTAGCCCATAGCCACGTTCCCGCCGCGGTAGACGATCTCTCCCGGGCAGTGCGGGGCGGTAATTGTATTTCCCTCGGCATCAAGCAGGCTTACTTCGCCGCCGGGAACTGCAAGACCGACCGAACCGATCTTTTCGGCACTTTTTTCGGGTGCCAGCCAGGAAATGGCCGCCGTCGCCTCGCTCTGTCCGTACATCACGACAAAGCGCCTTCCGGTTCGCGCGGCATAGTCGGCAAAATATGCATGCAGCTCCCGGCTCAGTTTTCCTCCCGCCTGGGTCAGGGTTCTCAGACTCGGAAAATCCTCACTGAACAGGTCGATCTGACGC
>CADBNA010000252.1 GCA_902795835.1 uncultured Lachnospiraceae bacterium
CCTAATAAAAGAGGAAAACAGGCTCAGGTTGCGCACCACATCCCGGTCCATGATATGGACGGCAGCGGCGCTCAGGAAATCCCCGGCGCTCAGATAGATCATTGCCACAAAGTAAAAAGGCTCCGTCATCCCCCGCCGCGACAGCGGATACTCCTCCCTTTCCGGCACCTCCAGTGCCCGCAGGTCCAGGCTGCCGTATTCCTGCAGCACGCCCTTGGGGCTGCCGGAAGAGCCGGATGTGTACACGGCATAGCAGGCGTCATGCACATCCGTTTTTTCACAGCCGGCCAGATACGCCTCGCCGGCCATGATCTGTTCATACAGCGCTTCATCGAGCACGCAGGCACAGCCGGCGTCCTCGCGGATATAGTCGATGCGCTGCGCAGGATAGGTGTCCTCCAGGGCAATAAAAGCCGCCCCCGCGCGCAGAACACCGCCGATACAGGAAAAGAAGCCCGCGCAGCGTGGCATCACGATCTGCACCATTTTCTCCCTGCCCACTCCCATGCGTTTCAGATAATGATATATTTTTCCGGATTCTTCGTCCAGTCCGGCATAGGTGAGGGACCGTTTCGCATCAACGACGGCTGTGCGGCTGCCATAGCGCTTCACGATCCCGGCCATGCGGTCCATAAAGCGCGGAATCCGGGACATACTTCCGGACAGGCAGAGGCCCACGCCATGCTCTCCCATCACATCTTTCAGGGCGTTCAGAAATTCCCTTCCTGCAAAGCTCTGCTCAATCGTAAGAAAGCACGTATTTCCCGCAGAAGAAAGGCTGATCATCAGGGGTGCCGCCCCGTAAGAATAATTCTCCAGTCCGGTGATATGGCCGGCTGCGCGATCCGGTACAATCTGTCCCAGGTTGCTGAAGACCACCGGCGCCTGAAAGATATCCATGATACTGCTCTCATTACCGGCAGGTTCGTGTCTGAGTCTGGCTCCGATGACGCTGTTGAAAAAGGCCACCCGGTCCCGTTCCGTCTGAGACGCAATCTGCGCCGCAACAGCAGCGAGGATCTCATCCGTCCGCCCCCCGTCTGCCTTTGCGGCGTCCACGCAGGCAAGCACCTGCGGCATGCTCGCGTTGATAAACGTCTTCGGAACTCCGAGAATTTCCCTGCTGTTTATCGGGCATCGTATGCAGACAGGCGCCCTGTTGCCGGCATTCGCACGCTGGATCGCCACGGATATCCAGGTCAGCAGCGCAGCCGTATACGAGCAGCCGTGCTCCCTGCAGAACACCTGCAGCTCTTCTCTGGAAAAAACTGCCGCGGAACGGTCTGTCATCTTCTCTTCTGCTGTCCGGGGAAATGCAAAAGGATGCTCCGGCATGACCGGTGCGGGATGGTAACCTTCCGGCAGGCCAGGATCCATATCCAGTACGTCACACGCCTGATCCGGGGTGCCGGCTGCATCGTCGGAACCGGCTGCTGCGCCATCTTCGCCAAAGTAAGCCGCCAGCAGTGCCTCCCAGAACCGGCGGACACCCGCTCCGTCCGTCAGGCCATGAAAGACAGCCAGATCCAGACTCCGCCCGCTGCACGCCAGGCAGAACAGATGATGTCCCGCCTCTTTCCCCCCAAGCCGTTCCGGCATCCTGTCAGCAAGAAGAACAGGTGACGGATTCGGAACATACCACATGCTTCCTCCGTCCTCCTCCATGTCCATGCCCATATACGGGCAGATCCGGAGGGCGTCGTCCAGTGCCTTCTGCATGCGCGCGCGGTCGATCTCATGGTCAAATTCCGCCTTCCAGCGGATGGCGCGGCTGACAAGATAGTTTTTCTCTCCCCTGAACATCAGTCCCGAGGTCGTCCTGATCCGGTCTTTTCCGGGTTCTTTCATCGTCATCTTTCATATCCTTTTACATGCCGCCTGCGGTCGTTTCCGATGCCGCCGCATACATCGCCGCGTATTTTCCCCCGCGTTTCATCAGCTGCTCATGCGTACCGGCCTCCGCCACATCGCCGTTATCCATATACAGGATCAGATCCGCATTGCGTATCGTAAACAGGCGGTGCGCGATCACAAAGCAGGTGCGGCCCTTCATCAGCTGTTCCATGGCTTTTGTGATCACATACTCCGTTCTGGCATCCACCTGGGAGGTTGCCTCATCCAGAATCAGAATCCTGCGGTCCGCCAGTGCAGTCCTCGCGATCGAGAGAAGCTGGCGCTCGCCCTCTGAAAGGGCAGCCGACTCGTCACTCACATGGGTATCGTATCCATCTGCCAGTCTGTCGATAAACGGTTCGCACCACACAAGCCGGGCGGTCTGCCTGATCTGCTCATCTGTGGCATCCGCCAGGCCATAGCGGATATTGTCCCGGATCGTTCCGTCAAAGATCCAGGAGTCCTGCAGCACGATCCCTGCCGCCTCCCGCAGCGAATGCCGGTCCACAGACCGCACATCGACGCCGTCGATGCGGATCACACCTCCCTGTATCTCGTAAAAACGCATCAGCAGATTGACCAGCGTTGTCTTGCCGGCACCGGTCGGACCGACAATCGCCACTGTCATGCCGGGCCGGACTGAAAAGCTGACATCCCGCATAAGAGTACGTTTTCCCTTATAGGAGAACCGCACATGCTCGAAATCTATGCCGCCTTTCAGGTTTTTTATATCCAGGTGCGCCTTTTTGTCCTCATTCTCCTCTTCGGCTTCATCCAGGAATTCATAGACCCGCTCCGCGCAGACTATGCCCTGCTCCATGGTGTTGATTCCGGCTGAGATGGTAAGCACGGGAGAGATCAGCATATTGCCGTAAAGCAGAAACGCCTGAAACTGACCCAGCGTAAGATCGCCCCGAAGCACCAGATAGCCGCTCAGAATGCTGCATACGATGTAGCCTATATTATTCACGGCGGTCAGCGACACCGGTATGAGTCCCGTCATTAGCTGTGTTCCCCGGTTGGCTTTGTCAAATTCTTCCAGCAGCTCATCGAAATCCTTCAGCAGAGAATCCTCACATCCGTATGCCTTAACCACCGCATGGGCATCGCATGTGTCCGCCACCTTGGAGGAAAGCCTTCCCAGCGCACGTGCGCGCGCCTTGGCCATTCTCCTGGTGCGTTTTACCACAGACGTACTCATGATCATGCCCAGCGGAAATACAATCAGGTAGGCCAGCGTCAGGCGCCAGTCAGACAGGAGCATAAGTATGACAGCTGTCACAAACAGAACAATCTGCGAAACCATGTTCACCGAAGTCTGAAACGCATTGGAAAGCGTCACCAGATCGGAGGTCAGCCGGCTCTGAATATCGCCGGCGGGATGCATATCCAGAAAAGGAAGCGGCAGCCGGTTCATCTTCTGCTGGGCCCTGTTTCTCAGGTCCCTCGTACACCTGCCCGCCACCGTCAGCATCATCGCATTGACAAACGAGTCCGCTCCATACCCGATGAGCACCAGCGTGCCAAGCAGGGCAAACAGAGACAGCAGGGCCTGACCAAGAATAACCCCGTCGCTGATATGGTCTATGACAAACCCGGAAACCATTGGAACAAAAGCAAGGCAGAGCCGGGAAACCGTGATGAGGGCGGCAGCCGCCAGAACTTTTTTTCTGTCCGGACCGATATCGCCCGCTACCCGCCTGATGGTTTTTATGCCGGAACGGGAATGATGGCGCATGGCCGTGGCCTCCTTTCTCCTTACTCCGTTACCAGGTAATTGCAAAACGGCATGCGGTCGGGAAATTGTATGAACATTCAAACGGCTTCCGCGCAAAGAACTTCTAAGCATTCACGTCATCTGCTAAGA
>CADBNA010000253.1 GCA_902795835.1 uncultured Lachnospiraceae bacterium
AATCTGCGTTATGAGCAGAAATCATATTGTCTGAGCGCAGCGAGTTTATGATTTCTGCGAATGCTCTTAGCAGATGACGTGAATGCTCAGAAGTTCTTTGCGCGGAAGCCGTTTGAATGTTCACACAATTTCCCGACCGCATGCCGTTTTGCAATTACCTGATACAATCTCCTGCTCTCAGAGGGGGCGCCGGCGCTTTCCGGGTGCGGCAGCCCCCTCTGTCACGTTACGATTCTTCCAGATTGGTATCGAAGTAATAGCTCTCGAAGATCTCTTTTGCCTCATCTGAGAGAACATAGGCAAGGAAATCCGCTGCCGCCGCAGTCTCTGCATCGGACGCCTCTTCGTTGACGACCTGTGCGATCGGATAGATCACATTGCCGGTCAGGTCATAGCTGACCTTTTCCAGAACCTCCAGTTCGTCTTCAAACCCATAGGTATCCGAGTAATAGGTGGTACCCACCTCACAGGAGCCTTCCTTTACGGCTGTCAGAACCTTGCTGACATTTCCCTGTTCGCTGATTTCCACGCCGCCGAGGGCCTCAGAGACTTCTTCGGTTGTATACACAGACGGATCGTCGGTCTCTTCCAGAATGCCCAGATTCATAAGCGCTACACGGGTATAGCGGCCTACCGGCACACTGCCGTCCGCAAGCGCGATGCTCCTGGCATTGCCGATGTCCTCCAGACCGGTCACGGCAGTCCCGCTGTCCTTCAACGTTACCACAACCACCTGATTATTGACTACGTTTGCCCGGGTTCCCTCCACCAGAAGACCGTCTTCTTCCAGAGTGTTCATCTGCTTCTGCGCCGCGGAAAAGAAGATGTCACAGGCATATCCTTCCTGAATCTGTGTGAGAAGGGTGCCTGAGCTGTCCGCATTGTATACGATCTCTACATCCGGGTGCTCTTCCTGGTACTTTTCTGCAATTTCTGTCATGACCGTGTTCAGGCTGGCCGCGATAAAGACCTGGATCTCTGTCTTTTCTTCCGCGCCGGCAGAAACGGCCATGCCCATTGTCATGAGACCGGCCATCAGTAATGCAATTGTCTTGTTCTTCATGTCTGTTTTCTCCTTTTCTGCATGATTTTGATCTGCTGACTTCGGGTTACTGTTTCTGAAGGGGAGATTGTTTCTCCCGATCATACAAAATGCCTGTTTCTTCCGCGAAGAAGCAGACACCTCCTGTGACCGGCACATATGACTCCCCTGCAGATGCACAGACTTTCCCCCGGTACAGGCAGACTGCTCCTGCAGCAGGACAGACTTTTCCTGTAAACGGACATACTGCGCCCGCAAATGCTGTATGTGTCTCTCACATGTCTCCTTCTCAAACACGGAAAGTCATGCTGTTTCCGGCATGGCTCTTTTGCGGGCGCAGGGCCTGTGAAGACTCCCGGCGTCATCCCGCAGACGGCTGACTGTCCATGGCCGTTCATAAGGCTGTAGGGCAGAAAGCTTGGAAACATATTCGATTTTTATAACGGTTCTTTATACCGCGCAGATTCTCACCGCGTCGCCCGGACGGACATCTCCGCCATGGAGCACCCTTGTGAAAACGCCTTCCCGCGGCATGATACAGTCCTTCATGACCTGATAGATCGCGCAGTGGCTGTGACATTCTTTTCCGATCTGCGTCAGTTCCAGCAGGACTTCCTCTCCGATCTGGAAACGCGTCCCCAGAGGAAGATGGCTCAGGTCAAATCCTTCTACAACCAGGTTTTCTCCAAAAGCGCCAAAATCCACCTCAGCTCCGCGGTTGCGGAACTCTTCTATCTTCTCAAAGGCCAGCAGGCTGACCTGTCTGTGCCATTTCCCGGCGTGGGCATCCCCGTCGATTCCCCAGTCCTCGGTCAGATGGGCGTGCGGAACCTCGGTCTTCTGCGTGCCTTTTTTCTCGCTGATGCAGACAGCGAGCACTCTGCCGGTCTTCTCTTCCCTGCTGTTTTCTTCGCTCATTTTTTTAGCTCCTTCTTCTCGTATCCGTCTCCGCCCGGTCCGGCCGTCTGTCCGCGCTCACTTCCGTTTTTCCGGATCGGGACAGTCACATATCCCTGTGATTTACCCGCCTATGCTGACCATCCCTGCGGATTCCGTGATTCTGTCCTCTGCCTCAAAGCAATGCTGCTCCGGTTTTCCCCAGATGGCTTCCCGGATGGCCTCCCTGAGGACCTCTGTCCGGTTTTGTCCCCCGCCGTTCTCCTCATGATTCTGCAGCATGGGCATCAGGTTCACCGTTTCCCCGTAGCAGAGGCAGGGCTTCAGTTTTCCCTGCGACGTCAGCCGGATGCGGTTGCAGCTGCTGCAGAAGCGGCCATGCATGGCACTGATAAAACCGACCGATCCCATCCAGCCCGGAATCCGGTAATAGACTGCCGGCCCGTTTCCGTGCGGTTCCCCGTCTTCTGCTATGTCTGGATACAGCTGCCGGAGTCCCGACAGGAGTTCCGGATTGGATACCCCCGGGCGGCGCCGGCCAAAGCCGATCGGCATGAGCTCGATAAACCGCACGTCCGCCTCCCTGTCCCGGGCCAGCTCCGCAAGATCCTGCCACTCATCGTCATTCATACCCTGCTGGAGCACGGCATTGATTTTTACCTTCAGTTCCGACTGCAGCGCTGCTTCCATATTTCTCATGACAGCAGGAAGCTCATCCCTGCCTGTGATCTCCCTGTACCGCTCTCTCTGCAGGGTATCCAGGCTGATATTCACCGCATCCAGACCCGCTGCAAGCAGGTCGGGCAGATACTGTCCCAGAAGTACGCCGTTTGTCGTCATCGTCACCTGCTCGATCCCGGGAATCTCCTTCAGCTTTCCGATCAGAGCGGGAGCCCCGAGCCTGACAAGAGGTTCTCCGCCGGTGATTTTCAACCGGCTGATTCCCAGCTCCGCAGCCGCTCTGCAGATGTCTTCAATCTGCTCATATGTGAGAATCCGCGACATCGGCACGAGATCAATCCCCTCCGGCATGCAGTAGCTGCACCGCAGGTTGCAGCGGTCCGTAATAGATACGCGCATGTAGTTAATGGTTCTGTTAAACCGGTCTTGCATAGAATACGTCCAGCCCTTTACTTTCCGAATCCGCAGTTCGGGAATGTACACACATCACAGTTCAGGCAGAGTCCTCCCTCGCCGAGTCTGTCCAGATCTTCTTTCTCTACCGGGTCATCTGCCATCAGCCTGGGCAGCACCAGGTCAAATATGGTTCTCTTTGCATACATGACGCATCCGGGCAGCCCGATGACCGGAATGTTTCTGTCCCCGTAGTAGGACAGCAAAAACATCGCGCCCGGCAGGACCGGCGCCCCGTAGGAGACAATGCGCGTGCCCGCATTGCGGATGGCCAGAGGCGTGCGGTCGTCGGGATCCACGCTCATGCCGCCGGTGCATAGGATCATATCCGCCCCGGCATCCAGCAGTTTCCGGATCGCTGTGGTAATCATCTCATGGTCATCACTGCAGATCTCATGTCCGATGATCTCCGCTCCGTATTCCTGCACCTTCCGGATCACAACGGGAGTGAAGGCGTCTTCAATGCGGCCATGATAAACCTCATTGCCTGTAGTCACAATGCCGGCTTTTTTCTGCTGCCAGGGGAGAATGCGGAAAATTTCTCCTCCCGGAGCCGCCTCTTTTGCACACTCCATCTTTTCCCGCTCGATCACAAGGGGAATCACTCTCGTCCCCGCGATCTTATCTCCCTTTTTCACCGGGAAGTCGCCATGACGGCTGGCGATCATCATCTCGCCGAGAGAATTCACGGCCTGCAGTTTTTTTCTGTCAATCTTCAGGAGTCCGTCGCAGTCGGCAATCAGCTCGATTTTGCCTTCCTTCACCTCCGACGGATGCATATGCGCACCCCGGCAGAGGTCATACAGAATCTGCGCGGCCTCGTTCTCATGCAGCATGTTCTCATTGTTTTCCCATATGTAGACATGATCCTTCCCAACAGAAAGCAGCACAGGAATATCTTCTTCCGTAATCACATGGCCTTTCCGGAAAACAGGTCCCTTCACTTTCCCGGGTATGATCTGCGTAATATCATGGCAGAGCACCTGTCCGACTGCCTCTTCTGTCTTTAATAGTTTCATATAGTCCCCCTTTTCTGTTGCCGGCTGCAGAGCCATTGTTTCTTTTGGTGCCATCCCGGCCGGCTTCCTCTGTCATTCAGGTCCGGCTCTGCCGGACTTGCGCCGGAGGCATGCTCACAGACCGCAGGCCCGGAGCAGGCGTTCCGCAATTCCTTCCAGATCTTCAAAGGGCAGGGCCGCTTCCCGAAAAGTATCTGCCGGCAGGTCTGTCACAATCAGGAAACGTCCGGCTTGTTCTGATACGGGCTGACGGCTGACTGCGCTTCGCACGACCTCGATCTTCGGCCAGCTGCTGTCCTTCCCTCCCTCCAGGAGGATGAGATCCGCTTCCGGGAACTGCCCGATCAGGTCTTCAGCCTTCTCTCCTGTTCCCTGCCGGTGAATGAAGACGCGCTCCGCGGAATACACGGCCGTGCCGTAAGCGCCGGCCGCGGCAAACTGCCAGCTGTCCGTTCCGGGAATGTCACAGGAAAAATCATGCCCGTCATGCTTGATCACTGCCACACGCAGACCGCGCTCTGTCAGGTGCCTCACAAGGCGG
>CADBNA010000254.1 GCA_902795835.1 uncultured Lachnospiraceae bacterium
CATCATGATCATGAGGGACATGAGCATCATCATCACCATGACGCGGACGAAATCTTTACGAGCTGGGGTGTGGAAACGATCCGCAAATATACGCGGGAGGAAATGGAAGACATCCTGGATAAGCTCGCTGATGAGAAAACATACGGAATGGTTCTCCGCGCGAAGGGAATGGTGGAGTCTCCGGACGGAACATGGATCTATTTCGATATGGTTCCGGAAGAGACGGATGTGCGGGAAGGCGAACCGGAATTTACGGGACGCCTGTGTGTCATCGGCTCTGAACTGAAGGAAGATCATCTGAAGGAACTGTTTGGCGTATGACCAGCCGCACGGCGGGAGAAGGAGAGCCATGAGCCAGGATGTGATAGATGTCCCGATTTATTTGATTACGGGATTTCTGGAGAGCGGGAAGACGACATTCCTGAACTTTACGATGCGTCAGGACTATTTCCGCACGATGGAGACAACCCTGCTGATCGTCTGTGAAGAGGGAGAAGAAGAATATGATGAACGGGATCTCCGGCGGTACAACACCTGTGTAGAGGTGTTTTCAGACCCGGAGGAACTGAATACGAGGGCGCTCAAACGTCTGCAGAGACAGTATAAGCCTGCCCGGGTTATCATGGAATACAATCCTCTGTGGAGTGTGGACCGCCTGTATCAGATGCGGATGCCGGCCGGCTGGGGAATTGTCCAGGAGATTGTCCTGGTCGATGCCAGCACGTTCCAGGTTTACATGAACAATATGAAATCTCTGTTTGTGGAAATGGCGAAGCCGGCAGACATGGTGCTGTTCAATCGCTGCGACGGAGACCTGCCTCTGGCAAATTTCCGCAGGAGTGTCAAGGTGGTCAATCCGGGCGCAGATGTACAGTTTGTAGGGAGCGACAATCATCCCGTGGATATTTTTGAGGATTCTGTTCCATATGATGTCAGCGGCGATGAGATCCGGATTGATGATATTGATTACGGCATTTTTTTCGTAGATATGAGAGACCATCCGGACAGATACAAAGGGAAGACGGTAGTCTTCAAGGGAAAAGTACTTAAAAGCAACAGGCTTGACTCTGATATCTTCATGCCGGCGCGTCCCGCGATGACCTGCTGTGCCGAGGATATCCAGTATATCGGGTATCTCTGCCACAGCCGGCATGCGAATGAGCTGATCGAGGGCTCCTGGGTGCGCGTGTCGGCCAGGGTCGAGTGGGAATATGTGGATATGGCCCAGGAGGAAGAACCTGTCCTGTATGCCACGGCAATAGAGAGCACGGAGGCTCCGGAGAGTGAGCTGGTTTACTTCAATTAGGCAATGGATGAGCAGACGCGGTTCAGAACCGGAGAAGCAGCCGGAGGAGCCGGAGGGCTCTTGGAGCCCGGGAGAGCATATGTTTATTGTTGCAGGTCTGGGAAATCCGGGCGCAAAATACAGCAGAACGAAACACAATGTGGGGTTCGATGTTGTCACACAGCTGGCGGATGACTGGAATATTCCCCAGACCGGCATCGCCATGAAGGCCATGTACGGCAGGGGGATGATAGGAGGCCAGCGTGTTCTGCTGATCAAGCCGATGACCTATATGAACCTGAGCGGCGAAGCGGTCCGGGCGTTTGTAAACTACTACAAAGTCGATCCGGAATCGGATCTGATCGTTGTCTATGACGATATCGATCTGAAGCCCGGACGCATACGGATCCGGAAAAAGGGAAGTGCCGGCGGGCACAACGGCATGAAGAATATCATTGCCGCTCTGGGAACGGACAAGTTTACCCGGGTCCGCGTAGGGATCGGCGCGAAGCCTCCGCAGTGGGACCTGGCTGACTATGTGCTGGCACCTTTTTCTTCCGGGGACAGGGAACTGGTGGATGGGGCCGTTCACGATGCCGCTGATGCGGTCAGGCTTATTATCAGCGGGGAAACCGACAGGGCTATGAATCTCTACAATAAAGAGAAAGATAAAGAGAAAGCAACAGATAAGCCGACGGAAAAAACGACGGAGAAGACGGTATGAGGGCACTGATGCAGCCTCTGGAGGCTGTGGCAGGATACGATGATCTGAAAAAACAGATCGCAAAAAATACCGGCATTATAGAAGTATCAGGCTGTCTTGACGCACAGAAGGCCCATCTGGCCGCCGGTCTGTCAGAAGGCTGCCGCACGGTGCTGATGGTCGCGGAGAATGAACTGAAGGCGCGCGAGCTGATGGAGGACTGCCGCCTGTACGGGCGGCAGATTCTGTATTATCCGAGGCGGGACCTGATCTTTTATCAGGCGGACGTGTCAGGAAATCTGCTGACACGACAGAGAATGCAGGTATATAAAATGCTGCTGGAGCAGGAGGATTCCGGTCCGGATCAGACGTCCGGACAGGCAGCCCCGGTCACGATTGTGACAAGTGCGGGGGGCTGTATGGAATATCTTCTGCCTGTTCGTGTGCTCAAAAAGCAGTTTCTGAGGATATCTTCCGGCGGTACGGTAGATCTGGAAGAGCTGAAAGCCAGGCTTGCGGCTATTGGCTATGAGCGCTGCGGAGAGGTAGAGGCTTCCGGGCAGTTTGCGGTGCGGGGCAGCATCATCGATATTTTCAGCCTGACAGAAGAGTACCCATACCGCATTGAACTGTGGGGAGATGAGGTGGACTCCATCCGCGTCTTTGAACCTGAGAGTCAGCGGTCCGTAGAGACAGTGGACGAGATTCTGATCTGTCCGGCTTCCGAGGAACCGGGCCGCCCGGATGCGCCGGAAGAGGAGAGTGCGTATTTCCGGCAGTTTACGGATTCATTCCTGGACTATCTGCCGGCCGGTACCAGGATCTTTCTGGACGAGCCGGCGCGCATTCTGGAAAGCGCCAACGCCGCGGCGACAGAATACAGGGAGGCCATGAAGCACCGGCTGGAGCAGGAAAAAATACTGCCGGGATCGGCAGACCGCATGCTGACGCCGGAGCAGCTGCTCTATGAACTGAACCGGCGCAACTGCACGGCGCTCAGTCTGATGCAGATCCGGAAAACGGATTTTGAGGTGTCAGGAGAGTATGCGGTTTCGGTGCGCGCCGCAGGATCCTACAACAACCAGTTCCCCATGCTGGTAGATGACCTGAAAAAATGGAAGAGGCGGGGTTACCGCTCCATTCTGGTTTCCGCCTCCCGCACAAGGGGAATGCGTCTGGCTTCCAATCTGACAGACGAGGGAATTCCTGCTTTTTACAGTGAGGATGCGGAGCGCACCCTGGCTGCAGGAGAGATCATGGTGATCCACGGCAGTGTCCGCCGGGGCTTTGAGTATCCTCTGCAGAAGTTTGTGCTGATCACGGAGACGGATATTTTCGGGAC
>CADBNA010000255.1 GCA_902795835.1 uncultured Lachnospiraceae bacterium
CGGCAGTGGACGGCAATGTACTTCGCATTCTGGCCAGGCTGTATGCAGATGAGAGAGATGTCCGGAAGCCGGCCGTCAAAAAGGAGTATACCCGCGAACTGGAAGCGGCCATGCTCTCATTTTTTTCGGGAGAGCAGCAGATTACGCCGGGCACATTCAACCAGGCCCTGATGGATCTGGGCGCTTTGATCTGCCTTCCGAATGCCAGGCCGCGATGCGAAGAGTGCCCGCTGGCCGACTGCTGCCGTGCACACAGAGATAATTCGGAGATGCGCTATCCGGTCCGCGGCGCCAGAAAGGAACGGAAGATTGAAAACAGGACCGTTCTTCTGATCAGAGACGGAAAGCATGTCGTTTTGCGGAAAAGGCCGGCAAAAGGACTGCTGGCCGGACTGTATGAGTTTCCGAACGTGGAAGGGGCAGCCGACAGGGAGCAGGCGCTGGCGGCAGTGAAAGAAGCGGGATTTGTTCCGCTTCAGATCCGTCCGCTGGAACCCGCAAAGCATGTTTTCACACATGTGGAATGGCATATGACTGCTTATGAGATCAGAATTGCAGAACCGGAGAACATGCCGGAGAAGGAATGGTTTCTGGCAGAAACCGGCAGGATCGAAAGGGACTTTCCGGTTCCGTCCGCCTTCTCTGCCTATGCCGGATATCTGCAGATCAGAATCGGGGCGGATGGCAGGACAGAACAGGGACGCGGAAGGCGGAATTGAATCTTGATGCCGGATATGCTATACTTTGCGGAAATGTTCAGATGATCATCAGGCCGGCAATACGGATTCCTCTTATTGCCGGCGGACACACTTCACACGAAAGGATGAACAGATGAAACTACTGTCGATAGCAGTACCCTGTTATAACTCTGAAGCATATATGGAGAAATGCATTTCTTCCCTTCTTCCCGGCGGCGAGGATGTGGAAATTCTGGTTGTTGATGACGGATCGACAAAGGACAGAACGGCAGAGATCGCCGATGAGTATGCGGCAAGATATCCTTCTATCGTCCGCGCGATTCATCAGGAAAACAAAGGCCATGGCGGTGCCGTAAATACAGGAATCGAGAATGCGGAAGGACTGTTCTTCAAAGTGGTGGACAGTGACGACTGGGTAGATACATCCGCATACCTGCAGATACTGGACACGCTCCGGGGATTTGCCGGAGGCCCCCAGACCGTGGACGTCCTGTTCAGCAATTATACCTATGAAAAAGTAGGCAAGAGGAAGAATTATACCATGCATTACGAAAAATTCTTCCCTGAAAATGAAATATTCAGCTGGGACCGCGTAGGGCATATGACGCTGGGACACTACGTGCTGATGCACTCTATCATATACAGGACGGAGCTTCTGCGCGAGGTCGGCCTGAAGCTTCCGGAGCACACGTTTTATGTGGACAATCTGTATGCCTATATTCCCTTTTCCAGGGTTAACAACATGTATTACCTGAATGTGGATTTCTATAAGTACTATATCGGCCGATCCGACCAGTCCGTCAACGAAGACGTGATGCTGGGCCGGCTGGACCAGCAGCTCCGCGTCAATGACACGATGATAGAGTATCTGAAGGAACACAGGGAACTTAAGGGCAGGCGCAAACAGTATATGGTCCATTATCTCGGAATCATCACCACGATTACTTCTGTCCTGATGATCCGTGCCGGCAGCGATGAGATCCTCCGGCAGAAAAAAGAACTCTGGCAGCGCCTGAAAAAAGCAGACCGGGCAGCCTATAACCAGATCCGCCACAGCATCCTGGGCATGAGCATGAACCTCCCGGGAAAAGGCGGCCGCAGGATTGTCGGCTTCTGCTACCATATAGCGCAGAGAATCTATGGATTTGACTGATTCGCCTTCGGCCGGAACGGAGTGAAAGAAATGAGAATAGGAACAGGGTATGATGTACATCGGTTTGCAGAGGGCAGAAAGCTGATCCTGGGAGGAGTAGAGATCCCGTATGAAAAAGGATTGCTGGGCCATTCCGATGCAGACGTGGCCCTCCATGCCATCATGGATGCGCTGCTCGGAGCGGCGGCCCTCCGGGATATCGGGTTTCACTTTCCGGACAGTGATCCTGCATATGAAGGGGCGTCAAGCCTGGATCTTCTCGCCAGAGTCGGAACGCTGCTGGAAGAAAAGGCTTATATGGTGGAAAATATTGACTGCACAATTGTTGCCCAGAAGCCGAAGCTCAGACCTTATATCGAACAGATGATTGCGAACACGGCGGCTGCTCTCGGCCTGGAAAAAGAGCAGGTCAACATCAAGGCAACGACGGAAGAAGGCCTGGGCTTTACGGGAAAGATGGAAGGCATTTCCGCGCAGGCAGTCTGCCTGCTCCGCTCCGCGCTGGAAGATCTGGACCGGCAGACAGGCTGCTCCGGCTGCGCCGCCTGTATCCGGCAGGCTGATTCTTCCGACAGCCCGATACCGGTTGCATCCGCCGCACAAAATACCTATAATAAAGCAAATGATTCGGATTAAGGAGGCACTATGCGTTTTTATAATACAATGACAAAAAGAAAAGAGGAATTTGTTCCGCTTGAGCCCGGCAAGGTAAAGATGTACGTCTGCGGACCGACGGTATACAACCTCATTCATATCGGCAACGCCAGGCCGATGATTATTTTTGACACGGCCCGGCGATACATGGAGTATAAGGGGTATGACGTCAACTATGTCTCAAACTTTACCGATGTGGATGACAAGATCATCAACAAGGCAAATGAAGAAGGCGTGACGGCGGATGAGATTTCGACGCGGTATATTGAAGAGTGCAAAAAAGACATGGCAGGAATGAATATCCTGCCTGCCACGACGCACCCGCTGGCCACCAGGGAAATTGAGGGGATGATCGACCTGATCCGGACCCTGGAGGAAAAGGGTTATGCCTACAATGTGGACGGGACCGTCTATTTCCGCACGAGAAAGGACAAAGACTATGGCAAGCTCTCGCACAAGAACCTGGACGACCTGCGTTCCGGCTTCCGCGACCTGAAGGTCAGCGGAGAGGCGGAAAAGGAAGACGCTCTGGATTTTGTTCTCTGGAAGCCGAAAAAAGAGGGAGAGCCCTATTGGGAGAGCCCATGGGGAGACGGCCGTCCGGGCTGGCACACCGAGTGCTGTGTCATGGCAAAGAAGTATCTTGAGTCGGCGACGATCGACATTCACGCCGGCGGAGAGGACCTGATCTTCCCGCATCATGAGAATGAGATTGCCCAGAGCGAGGCAGCCAACGGGGTGGAGTTTGCCCGTTACTGGCTGCACAATGCCTTTCTGAATATTGACAACAGAAAAATGAGCAAATCCCTCGGGAATTTCCGCACGGTCAGGGAAATCAGCGAGGCCTATGACCTGCAGGTCCTGCGGCTCTTTATGCTTTCCGCGCATTACCGCAGTCCGCTGAACTTCAGTGCAGAGATCATGGAATCCGCCAAGAGCTCTCTGGAGAGGATTGAGAATGCGGTGGACAGTCTGAAGCATCTGGCGGGAAATGCCGGAGCAGAAGCGTGCACGGCAGAGGAAGAAGGAAAACTCGATGAGATGAAGCGGTTCCGCGCCGCATTTGAAGAGGCGATGGACGATGACCTGAATACGGCAGATGCCCTGGCTGCGGTCTTTGATCTGGTGCGCTTTGCCAACACAGAAGCAGATGAGAACAGCTCGAAGTCCTTTGCGGAAGCACTGCGGCAGGAGATTATATCGCTCTGCGGCATTCTCGGCCTGACAGTGGAGCGCAGGGAAGAGACACTTGATGCGGATATAGAGGCGAAAATCGAAGAACGCCAGGCGGCCAGAAAGGCCAGGGATTTTGCAAAGGCTGATGCCATCCGCGACGAACTGCTCGCTGCCGGCATTGTACTGGAAGATACACGTGAAGGGGTCAAATGGCACCGGGCATGAGCGGACAGACTCCGGAAGGAAAGGGCAGAGAACAGGTGAGGCAGTATTCGCCCCTGACGCTGGCATATGCAGGTGACGCCGCCTATGAGCTGGTGATCCGCACGATGCTGGTACGACGGGCCAACCAGCCGGTTCACAGACTGCACCGTCAGGCCAGCAATCTGGTAAGGGCGGAAAAACAGTCAGAACTGGCGGCTGTCCTGGAGCCGCTGCTGACAGAGGAAGAGGCTCAGATCTACCGGCGGGGCAGGAATGCGCGGACCGGCACACATGCGAGAAGCGCGGGGGTACAGGCGTACCGCAGGGCGACGGGTTTTGAAGCCGTGATCGGATTCCTCTGGCTTTCCGGACAGAAGGAGAGAATGCTGGACCTGATAGCCGCGGGCCTGCAGGTCAGCCGGGAGGAACTGCATTTTGAGGAATACTGATATAGATACAAGAACTAAAGGGTTCCGGGAAAAAAGCCGGAGAAAAGAGTCATCTTCCGGCAGAACGGCGGAAATCCCTGAATTACAGGAGCCTGGATCCCGCAGAAAGATCTCCGAAAACCACCTGGAGGGCAGGAACGCCGTCCTGGAAGCGTTCCGCTCGGGGCAGACTGTCGACAAGCTGTTTCTGCAGGCCGGCCTGCAGGACGGCATGATCATGACGATTGCCAGAGAGGCGCGGAAAGCAGGGACAGTGATCAGCTATGTTCCGAAGGAAAAGCTGAACCAGATGTCTGTGACCGGCCACCACCAGGGCGCAATCGCACTGACGGCTTCCTGGAATTACGCTTCTGTGGAGGATATACTGCACAAGGCGGAGCAGGCGGGGGAGGACCCGTTCCTGTTTTTGCTCGATGAGATAGAAGATCCCCACAATCTGGGTGCCATCATCCGCAGCGCCAACCTGGCAGGCGCGCACGGCGTTGTTATCTCAAAACGCCATTCCGCCGGTCTGACGGCGGTGGCGGTGCGGGCCTCGGCGGGCGCTGTCAGCCACACCCCGGTTGCCAGGGTGAGCAGCCTGGCCTCTGCAATGGAGGAACTGAGGAAGAAAGGGATCTGGTTTGTCTGCGCCGATATGGACGGGACGCCGATGTACGACCTGAAGCTGACCGGTCCGCTGGGCATCGTTGTCGGAAATGAAGGCCGGGGAGTCAGCCGGCTGATCCGTGAGAGATGCGATATGTCTGCATCGATTCCGATGTACGGGGATATTGATTCGCTGAATGCGTCTGTGGCCGCCGGCGTGCTGGCATGGGAGGCAGTCCGGCAGCGGCATTCCGGCTGAAAGAAAACCGCCTCTGCTGACGCTGCCGCCGGGAGAAGACAACCATGAGTGAGGAACCGAGAAGAGAAAAAAGAAAAGAGCCGGATGACGAACAGCTGGTACGGGCCTATCAGGACGGGGACATGTCCGCCGCGGATCACCTGATCAATAAATACAAGCCCATGGTACGCGCGCGGGCACGTGAACTGTATCTGGCAGGCGGAGATCAGGAAGACCTTCTGCAGGAAGGAATGCTGGGCCTGTTCCGGGCAATCCGGGAATATGACCCGGAGCGGGAAACTTCTTTTTTTACCTATGCCTGGCTTCTGGTTTCCCGGCAGATGTATTCGGCAATCGAGGCCGCCGGGCGGAAAAAGCACCAGGTCCTGAACCAGTCCGTTTCGATCAGTGAACTGGAGGAGGGCGGCAGCGACCTGCATCTTGGTTCCGTCAGAAGTCCGGAAGATATTTTTTTCAGCGAAGAAAATGCCAGGATGCTCATGAAGCGCATTGATGAAAACCTGAGCCCTCTGGAAAGGCAGGTTCTGAAACTCTATCTGGAGGGAGAAAACTATCAGCAGATCAGCACGGCGCTCGGCAAACCGCCGAAATCAGTCGACAACGCGCTGCAGAGAATACGTTCCAAGGTAACCATTCTGCGGGGACTGCCGCAGTAAACAGTTTTGCCCATATACTTCTGAAGGAAACCTTCGCAGACGCCGGTACTTAGTGAAAACAAGTGCCTGAGCACGCAGTTTGAACTTAGTACCGCTGCGTCGAGAAAGAGCGCAAGCGTTTTCCGAAAGAAGTATATGGGCAAAACTGTTTACTGCGGCAGCTCCGGCTCTTTATTTTCTACCGTTTTCATTTCTCCTGCTTCAGGCGGTTCGACAGCAGGTCCAGCATGTCGGACAGCGCCTTTTTCTCATTTTCCGGCAGGCTGTGCCATTTTTCCAGAAACAGCGCATCCTCATCCTTTCCCACATAATAGTCATCAGAGGTGCGAAAGAACTCGGCAAGAGAGACGTTCATGGCCTCGCAGACTCTTTCGATCTTGTCAATGGGCGGATGCAGGTTCTTCTGATACCAGGTGGCAATGGTAGACTGAGGGATGCCGGAAAGCCTGGCCAGCCGGTATACAGACAGCCCTCTGGCCTGCCGGAGTTCCGTAATACGTCCGAGAACATCAAAACCGGCGGATTGATTCGTATTCATTGTATTTTCCTTTCTGTCACTGTTTTATATACTGCACAAAACCAGATTTGTTTCTGATGCCGGGCATCCCGTTATCCTGCAGACGGCCTGGGATGCATGGAAATCCCTGCATCATCATATCACATGAAAAAAAGGACAGCAACCGTTCCGGCCCGTTCAGTTCCGGGCACGGGACATTTTTTGAAACCGTGTTAAAGAAAGGGGTAGACAAACCGACAGAAGAACGTTATACTATATCGTATAACCGATACATACAGCATATGCATACACCGAACAGAGGAGAGCAGAGGTGAGAATCGGATATGAAGAAAACGGCAATATGCATTCTGCATCCGGGGGGAGGCTCCGAACCCCTGGATCTGGAAATCCCCCTGAATCTTCCGGCGGAAGAACTGGTCGGGGCGCTCAGAAGAACCTTCCTGCCGGAGCTGCGCGAAGGAGAACCGGAAAGCGGTTATCTCAGGTGCGAGAATCCCATAGCCCTTCTGCACGGGAGGAGAAGGCTGAAAGACTGGGGCGTCAGAGACGGCA
>CADBNA010000256.1 GCA_902795835.1 uncultured Lachnospiraceae bacterium
ATCAAATGAAAACAGCGAGGGCTTAAGCCCTCCCCGGAGGAACACCAACAGCCCTGTACTTTTGCACAGGACTTCACAGCGTTTCCCAACCCCAGGGGCTAATATGCGGCGTAAACAGGTCTCCCGGCTTGGCTTCATCCTTCGAGCGCCTTCCCGCTTATATGCAGTGGCATCATCGCTCTCTGTCAGCTTCACGGTTACTGGGATAGCCCGGAAATCGCATCCGTGTTCCCATGGCGGTTTCATACCGCCGCGCATCGCTGCGCAGATACGCCGGCTGTTCATTTGTCATATGCATTATACAATGTTATGGAATCTGCGTCAATCGGTGTCTGTGCGGCAGTCCAAGAAACGCTGCCGAAATTAGAACGGGACTGCTGCATGTTTTTGTGATTCTGAAACAGCCCCGTAAGAGAAATGTGATCTTTGGTTGCTCATTCCGTCACGGCAGCTGGCGAAGCTTCGAAAAGGTCACGCTTGCGCTGAATCATCTCGTCTGTGCGGGCGATGTACTGTTCAATATTGCTGACATTCGGCGCGCGCCCGATATGGCCCTCATCCGGGTAGATCCGTTTGGAGATGCCGCCGGCGCCTAAAGCCAGAATATCTGCCCGTTCCTCCATGATGTCCACATTATACAGGCAGGCGTGCCCCGGCAGCGCGTACCCAACGTTCTCCTGATTTCCGGCCATGTATTTCTGCCGGTACAGATAATAAGGTTTCATATGCATGGCACTTGCGGTTTCGGCACCCATTTCCACCATTTGCTCTGCAGTGGTGCTGTCAGGCAATGGCGCCTTTTCCAGATGCAGACGGCTGGATCGTTTGATGGCCAGGGTATGCACGGTCAGGCTTTCCGGCCTGAGGGACATCGCTGCATCCATGGTGCAGCGGAAATCGTCGCAGGTTTCGCCGGGCAAGCCAGCGATCACATCCATGTTGATGTGATGGATGCCTGCTTCACGGGCTGCGGCGTATGCTTCTGTCACCTGGGCGGCTGTATGGTTACGCCCGATCAGCTGCAATGTCCGGTCTACCATGGTCTGCGGATTGATGCTGATGCGATGAATACCCGCCTGGCGGATCGCATGCAGCTTATTCCCTGTGATCGTATCCGGCCTGCCTGCTTCCACAGTGTATTCCATGGCGTCCGGAAAGCGGGTCAACACCTTTTCGAGAAAGCAGCAAAATTGATCGTCTGACAGTGAAGTAGGCGTTCCGCCGCCCACGTACAGCGCCCGAAGCTTTCTGCCGGCAGTATGCAACAGCTCAGCGCAGGCATCTATCTCATGGAACAGCGCATGAAGATAAGGCTCCACCAGACGCCCGTTCCCGATTTCGCCGGATGAGAAGGAGCAATACGCGCACCGGGTCGTGCAGAAGGGGATGCCGATATAAATATCAATGTCTTTCGGCGCAAGCGGCGTAAGGGACAGCTGAACATCCACCGTTTCCTTCAGCAGCCCTGCCTTCACAGGCGACAGATCAAATGCCTGCTGCACGCGCATTGCCGATTCGGTGGTACTCAACCCCTCCTGCATGGCCTCATAAATGAGATGCGTTGGCCGTATTCCCGTCAGAGATCCCCACGGCGGATGGATTCCGGTAACCTGACGGCAAAGCAAATACACTGCATGCTTGCAAAGCCGCCTTGCGGCTCTTTTACGGTGCAGATCCGTCAGCCTTTGATCCTCTTCTTCTGCGGGAACAGGAGTTTTCAGCTCCAGCGTCTGACCGAGATAGGAGCAGCTGCAGATGTATTCCCCGCCTTTTTCACTCACCGTGTACCGGAAGCTGCCGTCATTCTCCGCCCAAACACTGTCAGGGATGGAAAACAGATGTGCCGTGTTCTTCAGCTCAGGCAGGATTTCCTGCATGTATTCATTCAGTGACGACATTTCATCCTCCGTGGCCGGGAAAAATCTGACGGATCGCATTCTGGGAAAGATAATGATTCAAAAAGCGAAGACTGTTCATCATATCTCGGTCTGATCCTCCGGGAAGATCCGTTCGCCCGCAGCCTCCTGCAAACATGGTGTCTCCGGTGAAAAGCACATCCTCCAGATGGAAGCAGCAGCTTCCGGGCGTATGACCCGGTGTGTGCAGCACCCGGAACGCCATTCCCTCCGCGATATAAAGCTCCTGGTCCTCCAAAAGATGATCAGGACTGCAGTCCGGTACTGAAATCCCTGTCAGCTGAGAAGCATTCAGATAGGGATCGGAAAGGTAAGGCGCATCCAGGCGGTGTATGGCGATGGAAGCGCCGTACTTGTCTGCCAGCGCATGAGCAGCCCCGATGTGATCAAAATGCCCATGTGTCAGCAGAATGGTGCCAACAGGGCAGGGAAGCTTTTCCGCGATCCGTTCCGGGTCGGCGCCTGGGTCAATGACGACGCTGCGGCTGGCGCCAGCGGCGTGCAAAATATAACAATTGGCGCCGAGCATGCCAACACTGAGAGAATAAAGCTCAAACATACGGGATTCTTCCTCCTGACTTCGGTATTATATCATGAGAACAGGGAATATGGAAGCCATAGGGGATGCAGCAGTTCATACTGAAGAACGAAAATGAATGAAAAAATAATAGAATGCAGTTAGCAGGAAAAACGGGATTGATGTTGAATAATAGAATATGGACGAAATTTGAACCGTTATTTGGTTCGATCATTGTCAACTGATCTGATGGAAGGAGATTGACATGAGCAACACGCAGGACCTGAAACGGATGCAGGAGAAAAGGCAGCGCATCCTGGATGGAGATGCAGAGCGCATAGCGAAGCAGCATGCGCAACACAAGCTC
>CADBNA010000257.1 GCA_902795835.1 uncultured Lachnospiraceae bacterium
AATGGCATGGTAAAAGCAGTTAACAGTGGCTCTTTTGACGCGGAGGTGCTGCAGGCCGGCGGACTGGTTGTCGTGGATATGTATGCTGACTGGTGCGGCCCCTGCAAGATGATGGCGCCGATCATCGACGGGCTTTCTGAGGATTATGAAGATGTAAAGTTCTGCAAGCTCAATGTGGATGAGGCAGATGACATTGCCGCCAGATACGGCGTCATGTCGATTCCCACTTTCCTCTTCATAAAAGACGGACAGCTGGTAAAGGCCATGGTCGGGGCAAAGGATGCGGAATCTTTTGAGAACGAGATCGAAGCACTGAAATAAAAATGGAAGGTGCGGGGGGCTTTTGCCGCAGAGCAGGCTCCCCCTTTTTTTTCATATCCGGACCTGAATTCTGAGGCTTGTATGGACGATCGTGGGAAATCTAACAGAAAAAGTCTGATAAGGATCGCGCTCCTGGCAGGTATGCTGCTTCTGGCAGGGTTTCTCATCTGGTCTGCGTTCGGGGACATGTTCCCCACGCTGGCGCGTCTGCTTCGAAGGGGGGATGAGGCGGCGATAGAGGCCTATATACAGGAAGAGGGCTTCTGGAAGGGTGCCGTTACCGTTGTGCTGCTGTCCGCCCTTCAGGTGTTCAGCATCGTGTTTCCGGGCCTGGCCATACAGATTGCTGCCGGCGTGATATTTGGAGGTGTCCGCGCCTTTTTTATGTGTTACACGGGATTTGTGCTGGGCAATCTTCTGGTGTTTGTGATCGCCCGCCGCATGGGAACGCATATCCAGGGCCTGGTCACGATCAACAGGAAGGACAGCTGGATCCGCGACAAGATGCGGTCGGCCCACCCTGCTTTTGTTGTTGCGATCTGCGATCTGCTGCCCGGCCTGCCGAATGGAATTGTGCCGTATATGGCAGCACAGTCCCGGATCCGCCTCCGGGATTTTCTGCTGGCCGTCGCCGGGGTCAGCTGGATACAGATCATGCTGAACTGTGCGGCCGGCGGGTTTCTGCAGGAGGGCGAGTTCTTCTTTATGGCGCTTACGATTGTCATCCAGGTGGTGATATTTGTTCTGGTTATTCTGAAACGGAAGTGGATCATCGCCCGGATTCCCGGGGGCAGATGACTCGCGTCTATATATATAATACATATATAATATTAACAGCATTGACTGACAAGACTGAAAGAGAAGACAAGGAGGAAAAGAGTCATGTTCAGAAACATCAGATGGAGTTCGGTACTGTGCGGTTTTCTGGCAGGTATAGTCGGCACGCGGATTATCCGCACGGAAAAGGCCAAAAAAATTGCGGAGGATCTGGCAACGGGAGGATATATTGCCCGGGATTATATCCTGGAGGAGTCGGAGCAGGCCCAGACCTGGATGGCAGATGTCCTTGCGGGAGGAAAAGAGAGGGCTGAACAATACATCGGCAAGACGATCGGTTCTGAGGAAGAGGCGTAATCCGTCCGTGAGGATGGATCGGCCGGAATGGCAGGTGACATAAGGAATGCAATATCAGATCAGACAGAAAAACAGAGGGCGCCTGCATCTGAAACTGGACAGGCGCAGACTGACCTCCGAAGAGGCAGATGCCATCTATTATTCCCTGATTGAACAGGAGGGGGTCGAAAAGGTTCAGGTATTTCCCCGGACGGCCCAGCTGATTGTCCTGCACACCGGAACGGAACAGGCAATCCTGGATTTTCTTGCGGAAGCTGATCTCTGTGATCCTTCTCTCCGGGACTTCGTGCCATCGGTTTCCACCCGCGCAACCGGAGAGGAATACAGAGACAAGATTATTGAGATGGTGCTGATGCGCGGCTTCAAGCGTTTCCTGCTCCCGGTGCCGGTGCGCACCGTCTGGACGCTGTGGGACGCATTTCCCTTTGTGATGCACGGCATCCGGGATGTCTTTTCCAGAACGTTCAGCGCGGAGATCGTACATGCGTCTGCCATTGCCGCGTCCCTGCTGACAAGGGACTTCGCGACTGCCAGTTCCATCACATTTCTGACAGAGCTGGGTGAACTGCTGGAGGAGTGGACGTATAAACGGTCCGTGGACAACCTCGCCCAGTCTCTGGCCCTTAACGTATCCAGGGTCTGGAAGGTGACAGACGGCGCGGACGAACAGGTGAATATCAGCCAGATCGCAGCCGGAGACAGGATCCGTGTCACTCTGGGCAGCCTGATTCCGGTAGACGGCGTCGTCGATGAAGGAGAGGCAGCCGTCAACCAGGCGGCCCTGACAGGAGAATCCCTTCCGGTGCGCAAGATTCCCGGACGAACCGTGTTTGCCGGAACCGTCATCGAGGAAGGCGAGCTGGTCATCCGCGTGACGGAAGGCTCCGGAGACACGCGCTATGACAAGATTATTAAAATGATTGAGGCTTCCGAGGCCCTGACACCGGTGACGCAGTCCCGGGCAGAACAGGTGGTGAGCCGCCTGATCCCCTGGACCTTCGGAACAGCGGTGCTTACATGGCTGCTGACCCGGAACGTCACCAAGGCGGCGTCTGTCCTCATGGTAGATTTTTCCTGCGCCATTGAGGTCGCCATGCCGGTGGCTACGCTGTCGGCCATGAGTGAAGCCGGCCGTCACAGACTGACGGTCAAGGGCGGAAAGTTCCTGGAACGGATAGCGGAGGCGGATACGATTGTCTTCGACAAGACAGGTACCATTACCTGCGCATCCCCCACCGTCGAAAAGATTGTAACGATGAACGACAGGGACGAAGATGAGATGCTTCGGATCGCCGCCTGCCTGGAGGAGCATTTCCCGCACTCGCTGGCCAATGCCGTCGTCCGGGCGGCAAAAGAGAGAAACCTGCAGCATGACGAGATGCATTCCCGGGCGGAATATATCGTGGCACACGGCATCACATCCTATATCGGGGATGAACGGGTCATCATCGGAAGCTACAATTTCCTGTTCAATAAAGAGGGAATTCCGATGACCGACGAGGACGCGGAGAGGATCCGTGAGATACCGGAAGAGTACTCGCACCTCTATATGTCCATAGGCGGAAAGCTCGCCGCCGTGATCGGAATCGCCGACCCGATCAAAGAGGGAATCACCGATGTGATTGCTTCTCTGAAAGAGATGGGCATCGAGAATGTGGTGATGATGACCGGAGACAGCGACAAAACCGCGTCTGCCGTCGCAAAGCGCGTAGGCATCACCGAATATTACGCAGAAGTCCTGCCCGAAGACAAGGCGGAATACGTCGAGGCCCAGAAACGGCTGGGCCGCAGGGTCATCATGATCGGTGACGGCATCAATGATTCGCCGGCACTGTCTGCTGCGGATGTCGGTATCGCCATCCGGGAGGGTGCCGATATCGCCCAGGAGATTGCGGATATCATGATCTCGGGCACAGATATGGAGAAGCTTCTGACTCTCAAACGGCTCAGCGACCGCCTGATTCCGCGTATGAAGAATACGGCACGCGTCGGCATCGCATTCAACGCCGCCATCCTGCTGGCCGGTCTGGCCGGCCTGGCCGCGCCCGGAACGGCCGCCCTGCTGCACAACGCTTCGACCATAGGCCTGTGCCTGCGGAATATGACGCCGCTGGTGGAGCGCACGGAAGCTGCAGAAGAGGCTGCTGCGGGAGCCGGAAGTCTGCTGCCGGAGGGCGTCTGCCTGCAGAGCTGACGCGCAGGCCGGTACATAAAACGAACAAAAAAGGGATCCGGCACGATGCCGGATCCCTGTGTGGAAGCAATGGGGCTCGAACCCATGACCTCTCGCGTGTGAGGCGAACGCTCATCCCAGCTGAGCTATGCTTCCGAAGAAGTTCCTTCTTTTCTGTGTCTTCCGGAAGGAACTATTTCAGTATAGCACGAATCCGGAAACTTGCAAGACCAAAATTCTTCCGGTTTCCGTTTGTTATTTGTGAGGTTTTTCATGCTTGATGTATGTTTACTGGGAACCGGCGGAATGATGCCGCTCCCCGGGAGATGGCTGACTTCTCTGCTGGTCCGCTATAACGGCAGCTGCCTTCTGATCGATTGCGGAGAGGGAACACAGATCGCACTGCGGGAGGCGGGATGGACATTCAAACCGATCGATACGATCTGTTTTACGCATTTCCACGCAGATCACATCAGCGGCCTTCCCGGCATACTTCTGGCCATGGCAAACGCGGACCGCACGGATCCGCTGACCCTGATCGGCCCGAGGGGACTTTCCAGGGTGGTGTCCGGCCTGCGGGTGATTGCGCCGGAGCTGCCTTTTGAAATCCGGATGCTTGAGATATCGGAACCGGAGCAGGGCTTCAGGGAACAGGGCATCCACATTACTGCGTTCCGGGTTCAGCACAATATGGTCTGCTACGGTTATTCACTGGAGATCCCCCGCGCCGGGCGGTTTGACCCGGAGAGGGCGCGCGCTGCGGATATTCCGCTGAAATACTGGAATCCGCTGCAGAAAGGGGAAATGATCGAGGCAGACGGCAGGGTCTACACACCGGATATGGTGCTTGGTCCGGCCCGCCGGGGCCTGAAGGTGACATACTGCACGGATACCCGGCCGACTGAGGCCATCAGCCGTCACGCCGCAGGAGCGGATCTGTTCATCTGCGAAGGCATGTACGGAGACCCGGAGAAGGAAACAAAGGCCAGGGAACACCGGCATATGATGATGACAGAGGCCGCACGTATGGCGGCAAAGGCGGATCCGCAGCCCGGGGAAATGTGGCTGACGCATTATTCCCCCTCCATGATTCACCCGGAGTGGTATATGCACAGCGTAGAGAAAATATTTCCGCGGGCGGCTGCCGGCAGAGACGGCATGCATGTGGAGCTGACGTTTGATGAGGAATGACGGTAAAGCATGAAAGATATAACGATACTGGCAATTGAGAGTTCCTGTGATGAGACGGCCGCGGCTGTTGTCAGAAACGGCAGGACGGTCCTGTCAAATGTGATTTCGTCACAGATTGACCTGCACACGCTGTACGGGGGTGTTGTCCCTGAAATTGCTTCCAGGAAGCATGTGGAGAAGATCAGTCAGGTAATTGCCCTGGCACTGGAGGAGGCATCCGTATCCCTTGATGACCTGGATGCGGTCGGCGTGACATACGGTCCGGGGCTGGTGGGCGCCCTGCTGGTAGGCGTCGCGGAGGCAAAATCGATTGCGTGGGCCCGCGGGCTGCCCCTTGTGGGCGTACATCACATAGAAGGCCATGTAGCCGCCAATTATATTGAACATCCGGATCTGGAGCCGCCGTTTATGTGCGAGATCATATCGGGCGGACATACGCATCTGGTTATTGTAAAGGATTACGGCGAGTTTGAGATTATCGGCCGCTCCCGGGATGACGCCGCGGGAGAAGCATTTGACAAGGTTGCGCGCGCGATCGGACTGGGATATCCCGGCGGTCCGAAAATCGATGCGGCTGCCCGCTCCGGCGACCCGGCAGCCGTTGTCTTTCCGCGGGCGCATATCACCAATGAGATCCGGGGTTCCTCCGGCGTCTCCAAAAGGGCGCTGGACGGTTTTTCCGCTTCTGCCTATGACTTCAGCTTCAGCGGCCTGAAATCGGCGGTGCTTAATTATCTGAACAAATGCCGGATGGCGCAGCAGACCTGGAAAGTGGAAGATATTGCCGCGTCATTTCAGCAGTCTGTGGTCGAGACGCTGGTCGAGACCGGCATGCGGGCGGCAAGGGATTATCACGTGCAGCAGTTTGCCATAGCCGGCGGCGTCGCCTCGAACACAGCCCTGCGCCGCAGCATGGCGGAAGCATGTGAACAGAACGGCATCCGGTTCTTCTATCCTTCGCCGGTACTGTGTACGGACAATGCAGCCATGATCGGGGCGGCCGCATACTATGAATTTCGGAAGGGTGTCCGCAGCGGATGGGACCTGAACGCGGTGCCGAACCTGAAGCTGGGAGAGAGATGACAGGAAGCGGCACAGCGCCTTAAGAAGCAAAAAGAGAGATGACAGGCAGCAGGCCCCGGCCCCAAAAGCCGGAAGGTGGCAGCCTTCTGACGGCGTACAGAAACCGGCAGGGAACGGCAGGCCGGCGGGAAAGAGGAATATGGCAGGAGAACAGGGAGAAAAACTGACGGCAGTGATTGTGGCCGGCGGATCCGGAAAACGGATGGGAACAGCGGTTCCCAAGCAGTATCTGGAACTGGGCGGCGCGCCTGTGCTGGTGCATACCCTGCGCGCCTTTGCCGGATGGGAGCGCCTGGATGATATTGTGCTGGTGGCAGCAGAGGACCAGATCCCGTATTGCCGTGAACAGATCATAGAAAAGTATGCAATCCCGAAGATCCGCGCGGTGACCGCAGGCGGGAGAGAGAGATATGAATCCGTTTACAG
>CADBNA010000258.1 GCA_902795835.1 uncultured Lachnospiraceae bacterium
AACGGTCAGGTTGGTTTTGTTCGGGACCTCTATGCCGATAGCGGCTTTGCCGGGAATGGGCGCCTCGATGCGGATATCCGCGGCGGCAAGGTTCAGTTTGATATCATCGGTCAGACTCAGGATCCGGCTGACCTTGATTCCCATCTGCGGGGTCAGCTCATAGCGCGTCACGGTGGGACCGCAGCTGATGTGATTAATCGTCACCTCAACGCCGAAGGTATGCAGTGTCTGCTGCAGCAGCGCTGCTGTCTCACGCAGATACTCGGCGGAATCGCCTGCCTGGTTCGCTGAGGAAGCCTTCAGCAGGGAAAGCGGAGGAAATACGTATGCATCCTCTTTTGCAGGCTTTTGCTCAGCTTTTCCGGAGACGGATGCAGCTGTTTCACTGCTGCCGGCCCTGTCAGCATTGCCGGCTGTCTTGCTCTGCGTTTTCGTTCCGTCTGCTCTGCCCTGCTGCTTTCCTGCCGCTTTTTTCGCCGGCTGTGTCCCGGCGGGCTTATCCTGCTGCTTTGCTCCGGCTGCCGCGGTATCATCCCTGAAGAGACCTTCGACTACAGGATCACTGTTGAGCTGAATCTCATCCTCCAGAGAACGCATATCGTCGGGATACGCCCATCCGTCCTTCGGGAAGGGATCCTGCTGTGTCTTCTCCTGCGCAGCGGCCGCGCGGCTGCTTTTTCCGGCGGCTGGTTTCTTTCTGCCGGATTTTCCTGCTGCATGTGCTTCGTTAATAACAGACCCGTTTGCCGCGGAATCTCCGCTTTCATCACTCAGAGTTACAATCTGAAGCGGACGGGTCTCCGTTACTTTGCGCGTCCGGATCACGGGCATGACAGGTTCGGAATCATTTTTGTACGCTTCATTTCTTTCCTTTTGAAGACGGCGCAGCTCCTCCTTCTGCAGGCGGAGCTCTTCTTCTTTCTGAAGTCTGCGCTCTTCCTCTTTTTGGAGCCTGCGCTCTTCCCTGATCTGCGCTTCCTCTTCCTTCAGCCTGGCCTTCTCTTCCAGCTCAGCCTGGCGGGCTTCTCTGCGCTGTTCCAGGAGAATGCGCTTTTCTTCGCGCTGTTCGAGTGCTGCGTCATATGCCTGTCCGCTGTGAACACGCAGCGCCGTGAGCAGCGGTTTCTGCGTCAGCATGATGGTAAATATTACAAGACCGATCAGGATGACTACATAGGCGCCGATTGTCCCGAAGGCGGTGCCGAATACTTTGACCAGGAAGCCGCCGCAGAAGCCGCCGCCCGAGTGGTCCAGCGCGCTCTGGCTGTAATAGTCAGAGAAGCTGTATGTCCGGTCAAAGCCGTACAGAACCAGCTGGAAAAAGGCGCAGATAAATACATACAGGCCCCAGAGCCCACCGAGACGCAGCCCGGCAGTGTAGCCGCTTCCGTTGGCCAGAATAAACAGGAAGCTGTAAAAAAACAGAAAAGGGAGCACATAGGCCATCAGGCCAAACAGTCCGAATGAGACCGATGAGACAGCTTTTCCGAGCACGCCTCCGAATCCCAGGCTGCCGATGAACAGCAGGACACTCAGCGCAAACGCGAGCAGAACAAGAATGTCCCCCCGCAGGCGCAGCTCGGATGCTTCTGAGGCAGCGCCTGAAGGCCTGCTGCTTTTTCCGGATGCAGCAGTTTTTTTGCCGGCAGCTGCAGCCGGCTTTTTGCTCCCTGCGGCTGTTTTTCTGGTTGTGCTGTTTTTTCTCCCCTTCGTCTGTGCCAAATGAATTTTCCCCTTTTAATAAGGACACTCTGTTTTTTAGAAATGGTCCCGGATTCTTACAGATACAGAGCCAGCGCAAAAATCCCGGCCGCAAGGCAGTACAGGGAGAAGCCCCTCTTGCCGTGCCTGGCGAGAAAACGCGCCGTCCGTCTCATCATAAATGCGGAAGTCAGGGTACTCGCGGCAATGCCGGCGATCCAGGCACCGGTACCGACGGCAGAGCCGCTTCCCGATGATACGCCGGCAATAATCTCCACGATCAGACCACCGAAAACCGCAGGAAAAACAAGCAGGTATCCGGTAAACACACCAAATCCTGCCGGAAGGCCCTGCAGCTCCGAAGCCGCCATGACCATGCCCAGTCTGGACACACCCGGAAAAACGGCCGCACCCTGAAACAGGCCGGTTATGACGGCTTCACGCGTAGTAACCAGCTTTTTTCTGCGCACAGGTACGGCATATACCGAGATGATCAGGACAAGGGCAGTGACAAAAAAACCCATGGCCGTATAAAGAAGACTTCCGGCCGCCGCTTCAGCCGGCCTCCGGAAGATAAGGCCGACGGCCATCGTGCATGCGGAAGCCGCAGCTACATAGGCCGTGCGCCTGCGCCACCGCCCGTACAGCAGGCGGCGGTACTGCAGCCGCTCCCTGCTCCATCTCTGCAGAATCCAGGTCCGCAGATTGACAAGGATATCCCACAGAATATCTGCGGCCGCCGAAAACATATGGGCTGTTTCTCTGCGCCATACCAGTAAAACAGCCAGAAGTGTGCCCATGTGGATACCGGCCAGAAACTGCATGGACAGACTCCCCTCTGTCCCCATCAGAGTGCCGGCCAGTATAAGATGCCCGGAGCTGCTGACGGGCAGGACCGAAGTGATCCCCTGCAGCGCCCCCAGGATGAAAGCCTGAAAAACTGACATACCCCCTGTTACTCCCCTATGTCAATCAATCAATCATCGAGCTCCCCGTCAAGGTTCGTGTATACATTCTGTACATCGTCGCTCTCATCCAGCAGATCCAGGATCCGCTGCAGATTCTTGCGTCCCGTCTCATCCTCCAGAGCCGTCTTGGTCTGCGGGATCATTGCGATATCCGCCTCAGCCATGGGAATCCCCTCTTTCTCAAGAGCTTCGCGGACCGCAGAGAAATCATCCGGCGCGGTGAGAACTTCAAAATAATCCTCTTCTTCGTTGAAGTCCTCTGCTCCGGCGTCAAGGGCTGTCATCATCAGGTCATCCGCACTCATCTCACACTCTTCGCGGTCGATGATGATCTGTCCCTTTTCATCAAACATAAAGGAGACACAGCCGGGTGTGCCAACATTTCCCTGTCCCTTTGTAAAGGCGCTGCGCACATCCGCCGCAGTCCTGTTCTTGTTGTCTGTCAGTGTCTCGACAATGATGGCGATGCCGCCGGGGCCGTATCCTTCATATGTGATATGCTCGTAATTGTCGGCATTCTGGTCACCGGCCGCCTTTTTTATGCCTCTCTCGATGGTGTCATTCGGCATATTCGAAGCCTTTGCCTTTGCAATGACGTCGCGCAGCTTGCTGTTGTTGTTCGGATCCGGACCGCCTTCCTTTACGGCAATCACGATTTCACGTCCGATAATAGTAAAAATTTTGCCTTTCTTCGCATCATTTTTTTCTTTTTTGTGCTTAATATTCGCGAACTTTGAATGTCCTGACATAAAAAATGCTCCTGCTTCTACTTATTTTATAGTTATTTACACTGGCATATAACCATACTTCTTTAGAATATAACATGAAGGCCGGATCTGCGTCAAGACGGTGAAGGCCGTCACACAAACCCTCCGATCTCTGCGATCAGATCCGAGGCGATCACCGAAGCGCGGGATTTTTTCTGTGCCGCCCGCTCTCCGCATAGTCCGTGTATACAGGCGGCGGCTGCAGCGGCCGGAGCGGGCAGGCCCTCTTTCCGCAGCATCAGCGCCCCGGTGATGCCGGCCAGGACATCTCCGCTTCCCGCGGTAGCCAGCGCGCTGGTGCCTGTAGTATTGATCCAGCAGCGCCCGTCCGGAAGGGCCAGAATGCTGCGGGCGTCTTTCAGCAGGACAGACAGGCCGGTTTCCGCGGCGGCATTGGCAGCCACACTGACCAGATGGGCTTTGATGTCTTCGACAGCGATGCCTGTCAGGCGGCTCATCTCTCCCACATGCGGCGTAATCACACAGGGATAGTTCACGGCCGGGACAGATGCCATCTGCGACAGTATGTTCAGCGCATCCGCATCCAGGACGGCCGGCCCCTTGTTTTTTTCCAGAAATGTCTTCAGGATCCGGACGGCTGTCTCATCTGTGCCGAGGCCCGGTCCGGCCACTGTCCCGTCAGCCCAGTCCATGGCTTCCAGAAGACTGTCCGGCGTCCAGCGGCTGCTGCTGTAAGTACTCATCAGCGCTTCCGGAAGAAGGGTTCCCAGTATCTGCCGGTTTGCTTCCTCGGTATAGATCCTGACCATGCCCGCACCGGAACGGAGCGCTGCGCAGGAACACAGCCAGGCGGCGCCGCTGATCTCCCGGCTGCCGGCAATTACGAGCAGCTTCCCGAACGTTCCCTTGTTTCCCGATTCATCGCGATTCTTCAGTCCGGCCAGATCCGCTTCCGTCAGCTGCAGCAGTTCCTGCTGCGCCAACGCCTCATCCGGCATGGCGATGCCCACGGGCCGCACTTCAATCTGTCCGGCATACATCGCACCCGGATACAGATACAGGCCCGGTTTTGCGCAGGTAAAGGTGATGGTTGCGTCCGCCCGGACAGCCGTGCCGCAGACCTCTCCGGTATCCGTGTGCACGCCGGACGGCATATCCACGGCCACGACGGGAGCCGGGGCGCGGTTCATGCACGCAATGGCCTCTTCAAATACACCGGTCACGGCGCGGCGCAGCCCGATGCCGAACAGGGCATCGATCAGCAGGGTGGCATGCCGGAACAGGCAGTCCGTTTCTTCCCCGGAAAGAGCGGCCGCATCCATGACGCTTTCTTTATGAATCCGTTCCAGAATCTCCAGCTGCTGTCCCATCTGCTCACTGCATTTTTCCCGTTTCCCCACAAACAATACGCGTGCGTCCAGACCGCGCTCCCTGAGAATACGGACTATTGCCGCCCCGTCTCCGCCGTTATTGCCCGGGCCGCAGACGGCAACCGCGCGGGACACATCATACCGGTCTCTGTGATGATCCAGAAAATGCACGACAGAGAGCGCCGCTCTCTCCATCAGCACCAGGGACGGGATTCCCAGGTCCATGGCAGCCCGGTCGGCGGCGGCAGCGGCTTCGGCATACAGGATTCGGTTCATACGGGCCTCCTTTTTGCGGAAACAGCGGCACCGGGTGCCGCATGACTTCAGCAGCGCCCGGTGCCGGTGCTTCTCTACAGTATTTATGATCTTTCTTTCAGACGGTAGGACAGGCGCATCAGGCTCTCGGAGAGATGCACGTTTTCCACCACTACGTCATCCGGCACGATCAGGTTCAGATCCGTGTGCGTAAAATTCCAGATCGCACGGATTCCGTTGTCAACAAGAATCTGCGCCATCTCCCTTGCGCTTGCCTTCGGCAGCGTCAGGGCGGCGATATCCACATCTGTGTGTTTCAGGAAAGCCGGCAGCTCGTCGGCGGACATCACGGTCATGTCCCGCACCTTGCGGCCCTTCAGAGAGGGATCGACGTCGAACAGTCCGACGACCTTAAATCCCCTTTTTTCAAAATTGGTATAATTGGCAAGTGCCGTTCCCAGATTGCCTGCTCCGATAATCACCATGTGGTGCTGCTTGTCCAGTCCGAGGATCTTGCCGATCTCATCCCGGAGATACCGGACATTATATCCGTAGCCCTGCTGGCCGAATCCGCCGAAATTGTTGAGATCCTGCCGGATCTGCGAGGCGGTAACCTTCATCTGTTTGCTCAGTTCGCCGGACGATATGCGCTCCACACCGGAATCCAGCAATTCCCCCAGATACCGGTAATACCGGGGCAGGCGCTGAATCACGGCCTTTGATATTTCACGCTCACTCAATGTTATACTCCTCTAACATGTATATTTTATGTACACGTATAACTATTATAGCAAATGTCAGATTTTTGTCAAACTGGAATCGTTTGCCTTTACACCCTTTTCCGCTTGCCGTAAAGCTCTTGTTTTGTTTATAATAGTGAGAATGCAAAAAGGGAGTAACCGGATTATGATTCTGTCATGTAATGCCATATACAAGAGTTTTCATGAAGAGCCTCTGCTCAGAGGGGTGTCTTTTCATCTGGAGGCGCACGACAAAGCTGCCCTGATCGGTGTAAACGGCGCGGGAAAGACCACGCTGCTGAAGATCATCACGGGAGAGCTCACACCGGACTCCGGTGAAGTCTATGTCGCAAGGGATACGACCGTCGGCTATCTGGCACAGTATCAGGAGATGGAAGGCGACGAGACGATCTACAACGAAGTTCGCAAGGCAAAGCTGCCCATCCTGGAGATGGAAGTCCGCCTGCGTGAACTGGAAAAACGCATGAAAACGGTGTCCGGAGAGGAACAGACCGCCCTGATGGACAGCTACACGGCGCTGATGCATGAATTTGAAATGCGCGGCGGATATTCCTGCGAGAGTGAAATTACAGGCGTGCTTCGCGGCCTCGGTTTTACGGAGGACGATTTTTCCCGCAGGCTCTCCTCTCTCTCCGGCGGCCAGAAGACGCGCATCGTACTGGGAAAACTGCTGCTGGACCAGCCGGATATCCTGCTGCTGGACGAGCCGACCAACCATCTGGACATGGAATCGGTGGTCTGGCTGGAAAACTATCTGATCAATTACCGGGGAACGGTGCTGATCGTGTCGCATGACCGTTTCTTCCTTGACCGGATCGTCAACCGCGTCGTCGAGATCGAAAACGGAACCATGCAGTCCTTCAGCGGCAATTACACCGCCTTCAG
>CADBNA010000259.1 GCA_902795835.1 uncultured Lachnospiraceae bacterium
CTGATGCCGGAAGCCATTGAAGTGGGCCGGGAGAGCAACGTGATGTTTGGCATCAACAATACCGGCAAGGTGATCCTGTATAATGTCGAGGCTATTTTCGAAGCGGATTCGATCCGGAAAACCTCTTCGTACGTAGGCAATATCAAACCGGGAGAGACCGGCAATATCGACGTGATGCTGATGGGAACGGCAGCGACGCAGGACGACGGCACGATCCCCATCCGGATCAGGTATGAGGATGTCAACGGCAATGAATCCTTTGTGGACCAGAGCTGTACGCTGTTTGTCAGTGAAGCCGTACCGGAGGACTTCGGCCTGGATGGCGGCGCCGGTGTCGGAGTGGATTCCGGCGCGGGCGTAAACGGAGGCGGCGAAGGCGGCAGCCCGGTTGCCAGGACGGCCTATCCCATTGCCGCGGTGGGCGTACTTGCGGCTTTGGCAGCGGGAATTACCGTCCACAATCACCGCAAAAAGAAAAAGCGCCAGGCGGAACTGGCGGAAGAGGACTCATAAGGCTTGAGGTTTACCGATCTGATCACAATGGCATTCCGAAATCTGCTGCGCCGTAAGACACGTACTGTGCTTACGGTGCTTGGCGTGGTGATCGGTACGGCATCCATTGTGGTGATGATGAGCCTGGGCCTCGGAATGAGCCGCTCCATGGTGAAGCTGTATGAGAGTTTCGGCTCGCTGACCACGGTAACGGTCTATTCCTACGGCGGTGAGGACCAGGAAACGGAACTGACGGATGAAGCAATCGCCCGGTTTCGTTCGATTCCCCATGTAACCGGGCTTTCCCCGGTGCTGAATGTGGACCTGGAGGCAAAGTGCGGCGCGGCGGAAGGCTATGTCAGCCTTTACGGCGTTTCCCAGGAATACCTGAAGCAGATCCCGTTGAAATCGGGCAGCATTCCCCCGCCGGACCAGGCGGAGCTGGAGCTGGTTTACGGCAATATGATTTCCAATATGTTCTACATCTCTTCCGGGAATACCGGACGCCGGGGGCGGCGCAGGGATGAAAGTGTGGAAATCGATCCGGAGAAGGATGCCATCTTCTTCACGTTTCCGGAAGGAAGCGGCAGCAGCGGGAAAAGCGGCAGCGGGTCAGGGTCGGGAAGCTCCGGCAGCACCGGATCGGCTCCCCGCAAAAAATATCTCCTGCCTGCGGCCGGCGTTGTGGAGGGCGGCCCGGATGATTATAATGAATTTTCCTGGGGTGTCTACTGCGACATTGATACCCTGAAAAACTTCATGCGCAAGCTTTATAAAAAGAACCTGGTACCCTATCCCCGTACGAACAAAAAGGGCAAACCGGTCACATATTATGTATACAACCAGGCCTATGTCTTTGTGGATGATATGGACAATGTCAGCGAGGTCCAGAGCAGGATCACCGGCATGGGATTCCAGGCAAACTCCAATATGCAGTGGCTGGAGCAGTCCCAGCAGACCATGAACATGGTGGAGGCTGTCCTGGGCGGCATTGGCGCGGTCTCCCTGCTGGTGGCGGCCATCGGCATTGTCAATACCATGATGATGTCCATCTATGAACGCACAAAGGAGATCGGCATCATGAAGGTGCTGGGCTGCGATATGCGCAATATCCGCAACCTGTTCCTGATGGAATCCGGCGCCATCGGCCTGATCGGCGGCCTGACCGGCCTGGGAATCAGCTATGGCCTGTCCGCGGCGATCAACAAACTGGCTTCCGGTTCTTCGGAGGTGGGCATGATGCTGGGAATGGGCGGCGATTCCGGCATTTCCTATATACCTCCCTGGCTCAGCGGCTTTGCGATTCTGTTTGCCATCGCCATCGGTACCGTGGCAGGATATCTGCCGGCGAAGCGGGCGATGCGCTTAAGCCCGCTGGCGGCGATCAGGAATGAATGAAACAGGCGCCTTGCCTGATCCGGAAGCATTCACCAGTGATAAAATGATAGAAAATCAGAATCCAATCATGAAAAAGATTACGCAAATACTGAAAAAAGAACCCATGCTCACCGCCTCCGTACTGGCCGCGGCGGCAGCTATGCTGATCACGCCGCCCACGGCGGAGCTGTTAAAGGGGATCGACTGGCACACGCTGGCAACGCTGTTTATGATGCTGACCGTGCTGGAAGGATTTAAGAAAGAAAATATTTTCTGGCCGGTACTGCGGTTTGCAGGGAGGATCGGCACCATGTCCGGGCTGACCCTGTTCCTGGTGTTCGGCGTTTTCTTTTCTTCCATGTTTGTAACCAATGACGTGTCGCTCATTGTATTTGTCCCCCTGACCATTATCCTGTTCCGTGCCGGAAACCGGGAGCACTATATTCTGCCGGTCATCACCATGGAGAATATCGCGGCGGTCCGGGGATCTCTGCTGATGCCTTTCGGGAGCCCGCAGAACCTGTTTATTTTCGGGCAGTCCGGCGTCAGCGCAGGACGTTTCATTGCATATATGTTCCCGATCTGGATCATGTCAGGAATCCTGCTGGTCGTTTTCATTTTCCTGCTGTACCGGAAAAACCCGGGAGAGAAAACCGGCATCGGGGACCTGGAGGGCGGAGGAGATATCGATGGCGCCCGAAGGAAAAGGCAGATACTGTACCTGTGTCTTTTTGCGATGATTATATGGACGATCGTGAGCCGCACGTCCCTGTGGCCGGCGGCGGTGGTGATCGTGGCGGCTGCCGTGTTTGCCGCGGACCGGAAACTGCTGTTCTCAACGGACTATGTGCTGCTGCTCACTTTTCTTTGCTTCTTTGTTTTTTCGTCCTCCATCGCGGCCAATCCGGGGATATCCGCTTTCCTGAAGGATTCGGTGGCGGGCAGGGAATACCTTTGGAGTATCCTGCTGAGCCAGCTGATTTCCAATGTGCCCGCGTCCATCGTCCTCTATCCCTTTGCGGACAATGTTGGGGCGCTGTTGTACGGACTGGATTCTGCCGGGCTCTGTTCCCTGATCGGGTCGCTGGCATCTGTCATCAACTACCGGATCTATGTCCGGGAATATCCCGGAAAAGGAATGGCGTTTATCCGCACGTTTACGCTGGTGAGCCTCGCGTTTTTCGCCATTGTGGTGATCCCTGGCTACCTGATCAGCAGGGCGCCGCTCTGAGATTGGCAGTTGTATTTAAAAAAAATAGAAAAATGGTGCCGTGCCGTGCTAAGATGTAACCGTACGGCACGGTATGTGACGGCACATTCAGCAGAAAACGCGGCAGCTGAAAACGGCCCGCGGATTATAAAAACGTACAGCTTATAAGATGTGCGGCGGATAAGGAACCGTACGGAACTCTAAGATGTGCGGCAGAACTGATCTCAGGGATGGAGGATAAAATGACAGAGGTAAAACCGATCAAAGAAGGCAAGGTAAGAGAAATCTATGACAATGGCGACAGCCTGATCCTGGTGGCAACAGACCGTATCAGCTGCTTTGATGTTATCCTGCACAATATGGTGACCGACAAAGGCAAGGTGCTGACCCAGATGTCGAAGTTCTGGTTCGACCTGACCAAAGACATTGTCCCGAACCATATGATCTCCACTGATGTGAATGATATGCCGGAAGGCTTCCGCAACGAGCGTTTCGAGGGACGCAGCATGATGGTGAAGAAGCTGACCATGCTGCCGGTGGAATGCATTGTCCGCGGATATATTACGGGCAGCGGCTGGGCAAGCTACGTCAAGGACGGCACTGTCTGCGGCATCCGTCTCCCGGAAGGCCTGAAGGAATCCCAGAAGCTTCCGGAGCCGATCTATACGCCCTCTACCAAGGCAGAGATCGGTGACCACGACGAGAATATTTCCTTTGAACAGAGCGTGGAGTACCTGGAGAAGCGCTTCCCGGGCAAGGGGCAGCAGTATGCGGAGCAGCTCCGTGACCTGACCCTGGCGCTCTACAAGAAGTGCGCGGACTACGCTTATGAGCGCGGCATTATCATTGCGGATACCAAGTTCGAATTCGGACTGGACGAGAACGGCAACATGGTGATCGGTGACGAAATGCTCACCCCCGACAGCTCCCGCTTCTGGCCGCTGGAAGGCTACGAAGCAGGCAAGAGCCAGCCTTCCTTCGACAAGCAGTTCGCCCGCGACTGGCTCAAGGCCAATCCCGGCAATGACTGGACACTGCCGCAGGAGATCGTGGACAAGACGATTGCCAAGTATGAGCAGGCGTATGAGCTGCTGACCGGCAAGGCGCTGGAGGCATAAACCAAATCCCGAAAAGCGAAATTAAAAGCGGCTTCCGGAACATGCTCAGAACCTGCAGCCAGGAAAGTTCCGGAAAGGAAAACCGGAAATTTTTAGAATAAGTTTACATAAGAAAGCAAAATGCTACCGAATAGGTTAAAATAGTACCTGTCGGTAGCATTTTTCTGCTTTATGTCAACTATATGCAGGGAAGAAATGCGAATATCACGACAAAATGCTACTGAAGGATTGAATTTCGATAACTTCGGTAGCATTTTCAAAATAAAAATGCTACCAACTTTACAAAAAAACAGTAAACCGGTAGCATTCACCTATGTTATGTTAATCGTTCAGCCGGGCTGCGTAATTTACATCCACAGGATCCAGACCAGGGCGTAGCCTACCAGGACCGCGGAAAGCGTGAAGGGGATGGAATAGCGCATGAACTCCGGCGCCTTTACTTCGTAGCCGCGGTGGTAGAGAATTCCCAGGCCGGTGATATTGGCGGAAGCGCCGATGGGGGTCAGGTTGCCGCCCAGGGTGGCGCCTACCAGCAGGCCGAAATACAGCAGGTTCGGATGGATCTGCAGTCCTCCGGCTGCGGAGAGCCGCTCTGTGATGACCGCCACGACGGGAAGCATGGTGGCCGTATAGGGAATGTTGTCGATAAACGCCGACAGCAGAACGGACATCCAGACAATAACGGTATAGACGATAAACACGGAAATCCGGCTGCCGCTGCCGCTCAGGCGTGCCAGTGTACTGCCTACCAGGTCAATGACGCCGGCCTGCTCGATGCCGCCGATGACCACAAAAAGGCCAGCCAGCAGTGTTACGGTATGATAATCGATCTCCTTCATCGCCTGCATGACCTTATCCAGATGCCGGTCCTGTTCCGCCTGGTGGGCCATGGCGACAAGGAAGAAGAACATACAGATCAGGCCGTTGGTGATGTCCGGCTTATAGAACTGGCCGGGAGCCGCATTGCTTTTATAAGGAATGAAAGAGGCCAGGATCAGGCTGACCACGGTGGCCAGCAGAAGAATGGCCGGAATTTTATCCTCCACCTTCGTGCGGTCATGGATATCGATCCTCGCATTATCCTCGCGGAACATCCAGTAAATGATCATGGTGGCGGCCAGCGCGCCGGCTTCCGTTACCCAGAACATACCGGGTCGTCCTTCCACAAAGAAGAAATCCATAAAGTCCAGATTGGCAGCCTTGCCCAGCAGGATGGAGGTGGTGTCGCCCACCAGGGTCGCCGCGCCCTGCAGGTTGGACGAGATGGAAATGCAGATGATGGATGGCACCGGCGAAATGTTCAGTTTTTTACAGATGGCAAGCGCCACCGGGGCGACCATCAGCACAGTGGCCACATTGTCCACGAAAGCGGAAATGATGCCTGCGAAAAGCGACATACACACCACCATCCATTTTACGGAATGCGTGTGTTCCACGATCAGGTCGCTCAGCAGATTGGGCATCTTGGATTCGATAAAAAGGAAAACCGTTCCCATGGTGCCGACGATCATCATGATGACGTTCCAGTCGATTTCACGCAGCGCATCTCTCCAGGTATAGTGGAATCCCGGGAAAAGGCCGATGCTTCCGACGAACACAAAAAGCACCGCCGCAGCCGCGGAAACGATGGGGCGCAGCCGCTGCAGTGAGAACATCAGGCCGTATGTGATGATAAATACTATCAGTGCAAAAATTGTCTTAGCTTCCATAACAGCCCTTATTGTACATAAAAACCGGGTGTATATCAAGCGGGAGCGCAGGGCAAATTCAAGTCCGGGGAAATTTTCGGGAGAATGTATGGCAGGCGGGACTTTTTCGCGCTGCAAGCGGGCGGGCATTTTCCGTTCTGACAGGAGGCGGTATGCCAAATCATGCCAATAGTTTGTATGCAAAAAAACACAGGAAAGAGAAAGGATTGTCTTTCTTTTTTATAAAATTTGTGTAAAATAATCATGATACAGACAGATGCACACGACAAACCGTCGTGCTCTTTTGTTCTGTAGAGCTTTTTTCTATAGGTAATTCATTAAATTATATTTTATGTAGCGAAGGAGAGAGTTATGGTCTATTTTTCTATCGTCGCGGCTCTTCTTGCCCTGGTCTTTGCTTTCTATAAGACCTCTTTCGTAGGCAAGCAGTCGGATGGCACGGACAGAATGAGAGAACTGGCTCACGCGATCCATACAGGTGCAAGAGCATTCCTGTTCGCAGAGTACAAGGTTCTGATCTGGTTCGTCCTGGTTCTTTTTATTTGCATCGGCGTCGGCCTTCATTCCTGGGCAACTGCCATTGCATTCCTGTTTGGCGCAGCATGCTCCGTAGGTGCCGGTTATATCGGTATGAACGTGGCTACCAAGGCTAACGTCAGAACAGCTGCAGCCGCAAAGGACGGCGGTATGGCCAAGGCTCTGGCTGTCGCTTTCAGCGGCGGTTCCGTTATGGGTATGTGCGTGGTCGGTCTCGGCCTGCTGGGCTGCTCTGTGATCTATCTGATTACCGGCAGCGCAGACGCTATCATGGGCTTCTCTCTCGGCGCTTCTTCCATTGCCCTGTTCGCACGTGTGGGCGGCGGTATCTACACCAAGGCTGCTGACGTGGGCGCTGACCTGGTTGGTAAGGTTGAGGCAGGCATCCCCGAGGATGACCCCCGTAACCCGGCCGTTATCGCTGATAACGTAGGTGATAACGTAGGCGACGTTGCCGGTATGGGCGCTGACCTGTTCGAGTCCTATGTAGGCGCTATCGTTTCCGCAGTTACCCTGGGCACTGTTGTGGCAGCCAATGAAGGCCTGACCAACGCAGTCATTTTCCCGCTGATCCTTGCCGGCATCGGTATCATTGCTTCCATCATCGGCAGCTCCTTCGTCAAGGGCGGCGAGGGCAAGAACCCGGCGGCAGCTCTGAACACCGGTTCCTACTTCTCTGCAGCAATCGTGCTGGTGGCCTGCATTATCCTGTCCAACTCCATGCTGGGCAGCATCAAGTATGCCGTTGCCATCATTGCAGGCCTGGTTGTAGGCCTTGCCATCGGTAAGATTACCGAGGTTTACACCTCCGGCGACTACAGCTCTGTCAAGGAAATCGCTGAGTCTTCCCTGACCGGTGCCGCAACGACCGTTATCACCGGTATCTCCGTAGGTATGCTTTCCACCGCACTGCCGATCCTTTTCGTTGCAGTCGGTATCTTCGTTGCTTATACTTCCGCTGGTATGTACGGCATTGCTCTTGCAGCTGTAGGCATGCTTTCCACCACCGGCATCACTGTAGCAGTTGACGCTTACGGCCCCATCGCCGACAACGCAGGCGGTATCGCTGAGATGAGCCACCTGGATGAGAGCGTCCGTGAGATTACCGACCAGCTGGATGCAGTCGGCAACACCACCGCTGCTATGGGTAAGGGCTTCGCAATCGGTTCCGCAGCCCTGACCGCTCTGGCTCTGTTCGTTTCCTACGCAGAGGTTGCAAAGATCACCAATATCAACGTCATGAGCGCTACCGTTATCATCGGTCTGTTCATCGGCGGCATGCTTCCGTTCGTATTCTCCGCATGGACCATGTCTTCCGTATCCCGTGCTGCACACAGCATGATCGAGGAAGTCAGACGCCAGTTC